>NZ_LUPI01000054.1:0-73523 GCF_001627265.1 Nocardioides sp. REDSEA-S30_B4
GGGGAGGTCGTCGGACGGGAGCCGCTGGACGCCGCGCGGGAGCGGCACGCCCGCTCGCGCGACGCGCTGCCGCTGGCGTCGCGGGCTCTCCTGCGCGGCGAGCCGGTGCTGCCGACGGTGCGCGTCTCCTAGGGTCGGGGCATGACCCGCAGCCCTGACTCCGTGCCCGGCCTCGACGTCTCGCTCGAGCAGGGCGTGCTGCGCCTGACCTTCAACCGTCCGGAGGTCTTCAACGCGCTCTCCGGCGAGATCGCCCTCGCGCTGGCGGACCTGCTGGAGTCCGTGCCGTCGCGCGACGACGTGCGCGTGGTGGTGCTGACCGGCGTCGGCGCCGCCTTCAACGCCGGCGCCGACATCTCCGGCGAGGACGCGCACGAGAAGTTCGACGTGCGGGCGATGGACGTCACCAACCGGATCATCCGGGCCATCGTGGCGTGCGACCGGCCGGTGCTCGCCGCGGTCAACGGCGTGGCGGCCGGCGTCGGCTGCGGGATCGCCCTGGCCTGCGACATCGTCGTGGCGGCCGAGTCCTCGTCGTACCTCCTGGCCTTCACCCGCATCGGCTTCATGCCCGACGGCGGCACGTCCGCGACCGTCGCGGCCTCGATCGGACGGGCCCGCGCGATGCGGATGGCCCTGCTCGCCGAGCCGCTGTCGGCGCAGGAGGCGTACGCCGCCGGGCTGGTCACGCATGTGGCCTCCGACGAGGAGTTCCCGACGCTGGTCGACACCCTCGTGCGACGCATGGCCTCCGGTCCCCCGCTGGCCTTCGCTGCCACCAAGAAGGCCGTCAACGCCGCCACCCTGATCCCCCTCGAGGACGCCCTCGAGCGCGAGCGCACCGGGCAGGTCGTGCTCATGCGCACCGCCGACGTCGCCGAGGGGATGCGCGCCTTCTCCGAACGACGCAAGCCGGTGTTCCGCGGGGAGTAGCCCGCGGCGGTCGGCGGGCCGGAAGGTTCATCGGCGCCCCGATGAAACTCACGCTCCCCCGATGCAGCTGCAGCGGCGTACCGAAAGGCTCGTCGGGGCCCCGATGAAGCTCACAGGTCCAACCCCCAAAGAACTGTTTGACAGTCCCTGCCGCCAGGGTGTCCACTACTCCCCAAGAACTCTTGGAGGGTCAATGGCGGACACCCAGCCCGGGCAGGGCGAGAAGATCGGCGAGATGCGCGCCCTCGCGCACCCGGTGCGGCTGCGGATGCTCTCGCTGCTGACGGGCACGGCGATGAGTGCCGCCGAGGTGGCGCGCGAGCTCGACCTGACCCACGCCAACGCCAGCTACCACCTGCGGGTCCTCGCCGACGCCGGGGAGCTGGTGGTCGACGGCGAGGAGAAGGTGCGCGGCGGACTGGCCAAGCGCTACCGCTACCCGCACGAGCACGAGGGCCGCCACGTCGCCCCGCCGACCGAGCGCAATCGCGACGACGAAGCGCTGCACCTGCGCGCCACCTTCACCGAGCTCGAGCGCCGCATGACCACCAGCACCCCCCGCACCTGGATGTCCGACCTCGAGGGCTGGGTCGACCCGGAGGTCTGGGAGCAGGCCCGCGAGCACATGTACGCCGCCTCCCGGCTGCTCCACGACGCCAACCGCCCGCCCCGCACCGAGGGCACCGTCCACGTCAGCTTCACGGCCTTCGCGTTCGCGATGCAGCCGCCCACCCAGAGCCACACCCAGCCCCCCGCCACCCCCGACGAGGAGCCCGAGCACACCGAGGAACCACGATGACCTGGTCCGCCAGCCTGGCGCCCCTGCGGGAGCCCAACTTCCGCTACTACTTCCTCTCGCGCCTGGTGAACATGATCGGCAACGCGATGGCCTCCCTCGCGCTGGCCTTCGCGGTGCTGCAGGTGACCGACGACGACCCGGCCGCCGTCGGCTACGTCCTGGCCGCCCACACCGTGCCCATGGTGCTGCTGCTCCTGTGGGGCGGGGTCGTGGCTGACCGGTTCGGCCGGGTGGCGGTGCTGCAGTTCTCCAACATCGCCTCGGCGGTGAGCCAGGGCATCATCGCCGCCCTCGTCATCACCGGCACCGCCGAGCTCTGGTCGCTGGTCGTGCTGAGCCTGGTCCACGGCATCGTGTCGGGCGTCGGGTTCCCCGCGATGGCCAGCATGCTCCCCTCGGTCGTCGCCAAGGAGCACCTGCAGCCGGCCAACGCGCTGGTCTCCCTCGCCCGCTCCGGCATCGTCATCATCGGCCCGACCCTGGCCGCTCTGCTCGTCGTCAGCGTCGGCCCCGGCTGGGCGCTGGCGGTCGACGCGACCACCTGGCTCGTCAGCGGGCTGCTGCTGGGCCTGGTCCGGCTGCCCGCCGTCGTACGCCGCAGCACCGGCGCCAGCACGTTCACCGAGCTGCGCGAGGGCTGGTCCTACGTGCGCCGCACGCAGTGGCTGTGGGTCGTGGTCCTGGGCTTCTCGGTGCTCAACGCCATCCACGCCGGCGCCTGGTTCACCCTCGGTCCGGCGCGCGCGAAGGAGACGATCGGCGAGCAGGGCTGGGGCCTGGTGCTCTCGGCCGAGGCCGTCGGCCTGCTGCTGATGACGCTGGTGCTGCTGCGCGTGCGGCTCGAGCGCCCGCTGCTGGTCGGGATGATCGGCATCATGGCGCTCGGCCTGCCGATCTACATGCTCGGCGCCCACCCGCACCTGCTGTGGTTGCTGCTCGCCACCTTCATCGCCGGGGCCGGCACCGAGCTGTTCAACATGGGCTGGAACCTCGCCATGCAGGAGCAGGTCCCCGACGAGATGCTCTCGCGCGCCTACTCCTACGACGCGCTCGGCTCCTTCGCCGCGATGCCGGTCGGGCAGGTGCTGTTCGGGCCGCTCGCGGTCGCGTTCGGGTTCACCGACGTGCTGGTGGTCAGCGGCATCGTCTACGTCGCGGTGTGCGGGCTGGTCCTGCTCTCCCCCGAGGTACGCCGCTTGGCGCGCGCCCCGCAGGCCGACCCGGCCCCGGCGCCGGCCTGACCGCGCGCCCGACTCAGCACCACTTGTCGACCAGGGCGGCGACGACCGTCGGGTTGCGCCAGGTCGAGGTGGTGCCGAGGCACTTCTCGACCAGCGGGTTGGTCAGCTTGGTCCCGTGGACGCCGTCCGCGCTGACCAGCAGGTGCAGCGCACGACCGCCGACCTCGATCCGCTCCCCCGGCTGCGCCTTCTCCCGCAGCCACTCGACGCCCTCGGCGGTCGGCTCGTCCCGCAGCAGCGCGACGTAGTGCTGGCCGTCGTGGTCGACCGCGGAGGCGTGCGTGTGGACCTCGCGCAGCTCGCTCCCGGCGTACACGATCGTGGGGACCTCGAAGCCGCGGTCGGCGAGGTAGGCCTCCTCCAGCGCCCGCTCGATGCGCGCACGGGAGCGCATGCGCGTGCTGAGGCGGACGTTGCCGGTGTTGATGTGGGTGGCGACGTCCTCGAACCCGGCTGCCTCGGTCGCCGCGACGATGTCGTCCTTGGGGAACTTCCGCTTCGCGCCGAGGTTGATCGCGCGCAGGAACGCCACGTAGGTCGCCATGGGCCCGATCCTGCCCCACCCCGGGGACAGTCGTGCCCCTCAGCGGGCGCCATGGCGCCCGCTGAGGGGCACGACTCCCATCACAGGTTGCCGCGGCGCTCCTGCTCGCGCTCGATCGCCTCGAAGAGCGCCTTGAAGTTGCCCTTGCCGAAGCCCAGCGACCCGTGCCGCTCGATGAACTCGAAGAAGACGGTCGGCCGGTCCCCCATCGGCTTGGTGAAGATCTGCAGCAGGTAGCCGTCCTCATCGCGGTCGACGAGGATCTTGCGCTTCTTCAGCTCCTCGATCGGCACCCGCACCTGGCCGATGCGTGCGCGCAGCTCGGGGTCGTCGTAGTAGGAGTCGGGGGTCTCGAGGAACTCCACACCGTTGTCGCGCAGCACGTCGACGGTGCGCAGGATGTCGCCGGTGGCCAGCGCGATGTGCTGGCAGCCGGCGCCGTCGTAGAACTCGAGGTACTCGTCGATCTGCGACTTCTTCTTCGCGATCGCGGGCTCGTTGAGGGGGAACTTCACCCGGTGGTTGCCGCTCGCGACCACCTTGCTCATCAGCGCGGAGTAGTCGGTGGCGATGTCGTCGCCGATGAACTCGGCCATGTTCGTGAAGCCCATGACCTTGTTGTAGAAGCCGACCCACTCGTCCATCCGGCCGAGCTCGACGTTGCCGACGCAGTGGTCGACGGCCTGGAAGAGCCGCTTCGGGTGGCCCTCGCGGCGGGTCACGGTGGTGGAGCGGGCCTCGAAGCCGGGGAGGTAGGGGCCGGAGTAGCGGCTGCGGTCGACGAGGGTGTGCCGGGTCTCGCCGTACGTCGCGATGGCGGCGGTGCGCACGGTGCCGTGCTCGTCGGAGACGTCGTGCGGCTCCTCGAGGATCGTGGCGCCCATGGCGCGGGCGTGGTCGATGCAGCGGTCGACGTCGGGGACCTCGAGCGCCAGGTCGACGACGCCGTCGCCGTGCTTGCGGTGGTGGTCGAGGACCGGGCTGTCGGGGGTGACGCCGCCGGTGAAGACGAAGCGGGCGCTGCCCGAGCGCAGGACGTAGGTCTTGTCCTCGCGGTGACCGGTCTCGGGGCCGCGGTAGGCCTCCAGCTCCATGCCGAGCGCGAGCTGGTAGTAGCCGGCGGTCTGGGTGGCGTTGCCGACGACAAAGACGATCGCGTCCATCGCGGTCACGGGGAACGGGTCGCGGCTGGCGTCGTACTCCACGAGTCCGACCAGCTCCTTGAGCTGCTCGAGGGAGAGGTCGGCCTTGAGCTCGTCTGGGGTCAGCGTCATGCGCGCATGGTGGCCGCGGTCACACAGAGTGTGCAACAGTCGCCCGAGACACTGGACAACCTGCACAGTCGAAGGTGGGCGCATGGACGAGCTGGACGTCAGGTTGATCGACCTGTTCACCGCCGAGCCGCGGGTGGGGGTCCTGGAGGCCTCGCGGCGGCTCGGCGTGGCCCGCGGGACGGTGCAGGCGCGGCTCGACCGCCTCGCTGAGCGCGGGGTCGTGACCGGGTGGGGGCCCGACCTCTCACCCGAGGCGCTGGGACACCCGGTGACCGCGTTCCTGACGCTGGAGATCCGTCAGGCCGCGGCCGACGCCGGCGAGCGTGGCCACGACGTCGTCGGCTCCCACTTGGCCGAGATCGCCGAGGTGCTCGAGGTCCACACCATCACCGGCGCCGGCGACCTGCTCGCCCGCGTCGTCGCCCGCTCCAACGACGACCTGCAGCGCGTCATCGACCGGGTCCTGGCCCACCCGCTGATCACCCGGTCCTCGACGGTCATCGCGCTCGCTACGCAGGTGCCGTACCGCGTGCTGCCGCTGGCGCGGGCGAGCGTGGGATCGGGATAGTCCGCACGCAATCTCACCCTCAGCTCGAGCTGAGGGTGAGAACTCGTGCGGACTACCCCGCGACGCCCGCCGTCCCCGTCGACGCCAGCAGCGCGGCCACCTCGTCGGCGGCAGCGACCACCTGAGGGGCCACGACGGACTCGTCGAGCACCCCGAGGGTGACGATGCCGACCGAGGCCTCGAGGCCGTCGACCTTGCGCACGGGCGCGGCGAGGCCACGGGCGCCGGTCTGCAGCTCCCCCGTGGTCGTGACGTACGCCGGAGCCCGGCCGCCCGCGGAGCGCCCGAGCAGCACGGCCTTCCCGGCCGCGCCCTGGGCGAGCGGGTGGCGGGTGCCGACACGGTAGGAGACGTGGAAGTCGGTCCACGACGGCTCGACGACCGCCAGGGCGAGCGCCTCGGCGCCCTCCACGACGGTCAGGTGCGCGGTGCAGCCGACCTTCTCGGCCAGTCGCCGCAGCACCGGCTGCGCCAGGTCGCGCAGCACCGGCTGGACGGCTCCTGCCAGGTGCAGGATGCCGAGGCCGATGTGGAGCCGCCCCTTGGCGTCGCGTCGCAGGAGCGCGTGCTGCTCGAGCGTGCTCACCAGCCGGTAGACGACGGTGCGGTTGACCCCGAGCCGTCCGGCGAGCTCGGTGACGGTGAGCCCCCCGGGGGACCCGGCCAGCACCTCGAGCACGCGGAGGCCGCGGTCGAGGGTCTGGGAGGTCTCGGCGGACATGGGCCGCAGTCTAGGGACGCGGCGTGTCAGGCACGTTTCCCGGTGGCGAATCTCAGGCCGCGAAGATCATGCAGCTCGACGTGGCGTGGGCGACCAGCCTGCCGGCCTCGTCGACGAGCTGGGCCTCGGCCAGCGCCGTACGCCGACCGCGCGACACCACACGCCCGACCGCCCGGAGCCGACCCGACGCCTCGGTGGCGGGCCGCAGGAACTTCACGGTCAGGTCGAGGGAGGTGTAGCCCTCCCCCGGCGCCAGGGTGGAGTGGACCGAGCAGGCGGCGGCAGTGTCCAGCAGCGTGGACAGCACGCCGCCGTGGACGGTGCCGAGCGGGTTGTAGTGCCGCAGCTCGGGCACGAGCTCGACGGAGATCGAGCCCTCCTCGCCGCCGAAGTTGACCATGCCCAGCGTCTCGGCGATCGGGGCCGGTGGGATCAGGCCGTCGACCATGGCCTGCAGCTGCTCCATCCCGGTCATGGAGGCGAGGTCGGGCATCTGGGTCTCGGTCATGGACCCAGCTTGGGTCGACGATCTGGGTCTGTCAACGAGACTCAGCGTCGCTATCCTGTGGGCATGCCCACATCCCCCACCCACCCCGCGGGTCCGCCGGCGATGGCCTGGAGCACCGACAACTGCACCGTCGGCCGCACGATGGCGATCCTCGGCGAGCGGTGGACGGTCGTGGTCCTGCGCGAGGTCTTCAACGGCGTACGCCGCTTCGACGACATCCGGCGCCACAGCGGCATCCCCCGGCAGGTGCTCAGCAACCGGCTCGCCTCGTTGGTCGAGCAGGACATCCTGCGCCGGGAGCCCTACCGCCCCGAGAGCGGCGGCCGCACGCGCCACGAGTACCGCCCCACCGCCAAGGGCCTGGACCTCTACCTCGTCCTGGTCGCCGTGGCCGAGTGGGGCGACACCTACCTGGCCGATCCCGAGGGCCCGCCGGTGGAGTTCGTGCACCGCGACTGCGGCGAGCAGGTGCACCCCGTCGTCGAGTGCGCCGCCGGGCACCGGATCGACACGCCCCGCGACGTGGTCGGTCGCCCGGGCCCGGGCGCCAAGCCGTTCGAGGGGTAGGGCCCCGGGTCAGGAGGTCTTGCGCGCCGCCCAGTCGCGGACCCGGTCGATCCGGGCGCGCAGCTGGTCGGCGTTGGCGACGGCGGCCGCCGGGCCGCCGCACTCCTTGCGCAGCGCGGCGTGCGTGACGCCGTGCGGCTGGCCGGTGCGGTGGTACCACGCGCCGACGAGGCCGTTGAGCTCACGACGCAGGACCGCGAGCTGCTCGTGGGTGGCCGTCTCCTGCACCGTCTCCCGGGCCGGCTCGGACGCGGCATCAACCGTCGGCCGCTTCGAGGACTTCGCCCGGTCGGCCTGGCGCTGGCGCAGCAGGTCGCGCATCTGGTCGGGCTCGAGCAGGCCGGGGATGCCGAGGAAGTCCATCTCCTCCTCCGAGCCGACCTGCACCTCCCCCTCGTGACCGAAGGTCGCCCCGTCGTAGAGCACGTGGTCGAAGCGGGCCTCGGAGCCGATCGCCTCGAACGTGCCGAGCAGGTCGTCGGAGGCGCCGTCCTCGGCGTTGGCCGCGGCGAGCAGGTCGTTCTCGGCGGCGAAGATGTCGTCCTCGTCCTGCACCTTGCGGCCCAGCACGTGGTCGCGCTGCACCTCCATCTCCGAGGCGAAGCCGAGCAGGTTGGGCACAGACGGCAGGAAGACGGACGCGACCTCGCCGCGGTTGCGGGCCCGCACGAAGCGGCCGACTGCCTGGGCGAAGAACAGCGGCGTCGAGGTGGTCGTGGCCCACACGCCGACGGCCAGGCGGGGCACGTCGACGCCCTCGGAGACCATCCGCACCGCGACCATCCAGCGCGAGGTGTCCTCGGCGAAGGTGCTGATCTTCTTCGACGCCGCCTTCTCGTCCGAGAGCACCACGGTCGCGGCCTCGCCGCTGACCTGGCGCAGGATCTTGGCGTACGCGCGGGCGGAGTCCTGGTCGGTGGCGATCACCAGTCCCCCGGCGTCCGGGACGTGGCGGCGCACCTCGGAGAGACGCTTGTCGGCCGCGGCCAGCACCGAGGGGATCCACGAGCCGGTCGGGTCGAGCGCGGTGCGCAGGGCCTGGTTGGTGAGGTCCTTGGTCAGCGGCTCGCCCAGCCGGGCCGCGACCTCGTCGCCGGCGCGGGTGCGCCAGCTCATCTCGCCGGAGTAGGCCAGGAAGAGCACGGGACGGACGACGTGGTCGGCCAGCGCGTGGGAGTAGCCGTAGGTGTAGTCGGCCGCCGAGCGCGGGATGCCGTCGGGCCCCGGCTCGTAGGTGACGAAGGGGATCGGGTTGACGTCGGAGCGGAACGGCGTGCCGGTCAGGCACAGCCGCCGAGCCGCGGGCTCGAAGGCCTCGCGCACGCCCTCGCCCCACGACAGCGCGTCACCGGCGTGGTGGACCTCGTCGAGGATCACCAGGGTCTTGAAGCGCTCGGTGCGGATGCGCATCGCCAGCGGGTTGACCGCGACGCCGGCGTACGTCACCGCGACGCCCACGAAGTCGCCGGAGGTGCGGCCCTTGCCGGCCGAGAAGGTCGGGTCGATCGGGATGCCGGCGCGTGCGGCGGCCTCGGCCCACTGCAGCTTGAGGTGCTCGGTGGGCGCGACGACGATGACGCGGTCGATCAGCCGGCGACCGAGCAGCTCGGAGGCCACCGACAGCGCGAAGGTGGTCTTGCCGGCGCCGGGCGTGGCGACGGCGAGGAAGTCACGCGGCAGGTCGGCGAAGTACTTCTCCATCGCCGCCTGCTGCCAGGCACGCAGCGACGGCGCGGTGCCCCAGGCCGCACGGTGCGGGAAGGCCGGGGTGAGCGCAGGCGTGAGCGAGGGCCCCGACTCGTCGTCGGGTCGCGGGGCGGCGCTCACGCGTCGGAGCCGCTGTCGTCGTTCAGGGACTCCCAGACCTCTTTGCACTCCGGGCAGACGGGGTACTTCTCCGGGGTGCGGCTGGGCACCCAGACCTTGCCGCACAGGGCCACGACCGGCGTGCCCATGACCATCGCCTCGGTGAGCTTGTCCTTGTCGACGTAGTGGCTGAACCGCTCGTGGTCGCCCTCGTCGGTCGGGACGGTCCGACGGTCCTGCTCGACCCGCTCGTCGAGAGCCGTGCCGCTGCCGAATCCGAATCCACTCACGGGGCGTGACTCTACGTGAGTCGGGCCGTCAGTTCAGGTCCGGATCGGCCGGACGTGTGGAGTGCCACGCCAGCTCGCCCGGCTGGCGGCGCAGCACGTCGCGGGCGAGGTCGACGGCGTCCTCGCGGGTCAGGTCGCCGGCCTCGGCGGGCACGACGTACCAGGCGCCCTCCTCGATCTCCTCCTCCAGCTGACCGGCTCCCCACCCGGCGTACCCGGCGAAGATGCGTACGCCGGCGAGCCGGCCGGCCAGCGCGTCGACCGGCGTGTCGAGGTCGACCAGCCCGAAGGGCCCGGCGACCGGGCGGAACCCGGCATCGGGGACGACCACGCCGTCCTCGAGCAGTGCGACCGCGAGCGCCCCCTCGGTGGAGACCGGGCCGCCCTGGAAGAGCACCTCGGGCTCGGCCACGACCGGCCCCCAGTCCGGGAGGACCTCCTCGACCGGGACCGGGGTGGGACGGTTGAGCACGACGCCGATGGCGCCCTCGTCGTCGGCGTCGAGCAGCAGCACGACGGTGTCGACGAAGTTCGGGTCGAGCAGCGTGGGAGCGGCCACCAGGAGCATGCCCGGGGCCGGCGGGAGCCCGGCTGCCGTCGTACCGCTCATGGCCCCATGATGCGGCACGACCCCGACCCGACGCGGGGAGGGTGCGGTCGTGGGGACCGCGAGGGAGGGAGCGTGTGGGCGGTCGTCTCCGGGACGGGCGCCAGCACCCAGCCGGCACGGGCCTTCTCCTCGATGCGCGCGCCGACGGCGGCGGCGCCGGAGTCGTGGGCACTGGCCTGGCCGGCCATGACGGCCAACAGGATGCGCTCCTTGGCGGTGGCCTTGTCCATCGCGGCGGCCATCTGCTCGTCGAGCGGCTCGGCGCGGTAGTGGTCGACGATCGCCCGGATGCCGGGCAGCTCGGCGGCGGTGGCGCGCCAGGCGTCGACGACGGCGGCCTCGAAGGCCATCGGACGGGCCATCAGCTCGCGCTCGATGCGGCCGGCGAGCCGGGTGTGCCAGCGCAGCTGCAGGGCGCCGAGCAGGGTGAGCTCGTCGCCGAAGGACTCGGCCACGCCCTCGACGTCCCACGGGAGCAGGCCGTCGCGGCGGGCGTCGGCCGTGGCGATCACGGTGCGGAGGATCTCTCCACGGTTGCGGTACGAGGTCCAGGTCATGGGGGGCGCCCTTCTCGTAGGTCCAGCTCGGGTCCAGCCGGGGGTCCGGCCAGGTCACGGCATTCGCATACCGCGAGTACGTACCGAGAGTACGGAGCCATACTCGCGGTATGCAAACACCTCGGGGTGGTCCGTCAGGTGATCCCGCACACGGTCCCTGAGCAGCCCTCCGACCGCCTGTGACGCCGCTCTCGCGACGGCTGCCTGCCCCTTCGGAGCCGCCGCACGGTGGGTGCCCGGGCGCGGCGCGACGGACACCTCCGAGAGGCTGAGACCCAGGTCACTAGACTGCCGGTATGGCCAGGTCGAGCGTGTCCAAGCTGGTGCCCAAGGTGCCTGGGGTCCCTGGCGTCCCCGGAGCGTCCCTGCGCCAGCAGTACTCCGCCTCGACCAAGCGCGGTCTCGTCGACGTCGCCGAGGAGCTCTTCACCGAGCACGGCTACGCCGCCACCTCCCTGGACGCCATCGTCAGCGGCGCCCGGGTGACCAAGGGCGCGCTCTACCACCACTTCAGCGGCAAGCAGGCGCTCTTCGAGGCCGTCTTCGAGCGGGTGGAGTCCGACGCCGCACGCGCGATCCAGAAGGCACTGAAGGGCAAGAGGGACCCCTGGGAGAAGGCCCGCGCCGGCCTGGAGGCGTTCCTCGCCGTGGTGCAGGAGCCGCGCTACCGGCGGATCGTGGTCCAGGAGGGCCCCTCGGTGCTGGGCTACGAGCGCTTCCGGGAGCAGGAGGAGCGCTCGACCTTCGCCAACGTGGTCGACATCGTCCGGGCGGTGCTCAGCGCCGGCACCTGGGAGCTCGACGAGCCGATGATCCAGACCTTCGCGCGGATCTTCTTCGGCGCCATGTCCGCCGCCGGCGAGTCGGTGGCCTCCGCCGACGACGCGATCGTCGCCGCGACACGGGTCGAGGCCGCGATCGGGTTCATCATCGCCGGCTTCCAGTCGCTCGCCGACGCCGGCGTACCCCTCCCCGACCCGGGTGCCGCGATCCTCGAGGTCCCCACCGCGGTCGACGAGTAGGAGCGTCCCGGGCGCAGGACTCAGCCGACGGTGACCGAGCCGGTCGCCTCGGGGACCAGCTCGATCCAGGTCCGCCCGGCCGGGACGCGCAGGGTGCCGAAGCGGTTGCGCAGCTCCAGCGGCGCACCGACGTCGGACTTGGACCAGGTGCCGGAGATCGCGCGGCCACCGTGCAGCAGCAGCGCCTGCCCGCGACCCTCGAGGAAGGTCTCGGGGACCGGGTTGCCGGCTGGGTCCTTGTAGCCGGCGTCGCCGACGCGCACCCGGAGCACCAGCACCGAGTCGGCGAGGAACTGGTCGTCGGCGGCGGCGAAGGTGTTGACGTTGCGGTACCTGCCGTTCTCGAAGGCCCACGTCGTGGTGTGGCCGTAGGAGAAGCGCGCCTGCAGGCTGCGGCCCGGCCGGCCCTTGGGCAGGTCGGCCGCGTCGCCCCACGGCAGGTAGTCGTCGGGCCGGGTGGCGGCCCGCTTGACCAACGTGGCGGTCTCGGCCAGGTCGGTCATCAGGTTGTACGGCGCGGAGCGGGAGGAGTCCCGGAAGAACCCCTTGGCCCCCTCCCCGAAGAACCGGATCCCGGCCTGCTGGATGCGCCGGATCGTGATCGGGGCGGCGCCGCTGGTCACCACCGCGGCGTCGACCGGCTTGACGATCCCGATGTCGCTGGCGCGCATCGAGCGCACCGGCCCGACGGTGCCGGGGATGTCGGAGTAGAAGAACGCCGCCAGCCGGGTCAGGCCGCCCTCGACCAGCTCCTCGACGACCAGGTCGGCGCTGCCGAGGCCGCGCTGCGGGGCGCTGGAGGAGGTGTTGTCCATCTTCAGCACCATCACGGGGAACCGTGAGGCCGCCGACCGGCCGCCCTTGACGGGCAGCCCGGTCAGCGGCCAGGTCTCGGGCGTCACCTCGGCGCCCTTGCTCACCTGCTGGGTCGGCGTCGAGGAGGGCGCGGCCTCCGGCGCCGGCCCGTCACCGTCTCCGCTGCAGGCGCTCAGGGCGAGCGAGGCGGTGAGCAGCGCGGCGGTGGCCACGCCGGCCCGGCGACGGTGACGGATCGGCACGGAAGGGTCCTCCAGAGGTGGTGCTGGGTCGATCGGGGGCGGTCAGACGCCGAGGCTGATGCCGCCGTCGACGTACAGGGTCTGGCCGGTGATGTACGACGACTCGTCGGAGGCCAGGAACGTCACCGCGGCGGCGATGTCCTCGGGGTACCCCACCCGCTTGACCGGGTTGGCGTCCGCGTTCATCTTCCGGAACTCCTCGACGTCGAGCTTGAGGCGCGCCGCGGTGGCGTCGGTCATCTCGGTGGCGATGAAGCCGGGGGCGACGGCGTTGGCGTTGATGCCGAAGGGGCCGAGCTCGATGCCGAGGGTGCGGGTGAAGCCCTGCACGCCCATCTTGGCGGCGGAGTAGTTGGCCTGGCCGCGGTTGCCCAGCGCCGAGGTCGAGGAGATGTTGACGACCTTGCCGTAGCGCTGCTCGACGAAGTGCTTCTGCGCGGCCTTGGTCATCAGGAACGCGCCCTTGAGGTGGACGCCCATCACCATGTCCCAGTCCTGCTCGGTCATCTTGAACAGCAGGTTGTCGCGGGTGATGCCGGCGTTGTTGACCAGCACGTGCAGGCCGCCGAGCTCGCTGACGACCCGCTCGACGGCGGCGTCGACGCTCTCCGGGTTGCTGACGTCGCAGCCCACGCCCACGGACTTCGCACCGTCGACCAGCGACAGCTTGCCGGCGGCCTCGGCGGCGGCGGCCTCGTCGAGGTCGATGATCGCGACCGAGGCACCCTCCTCGGCGAAGCGGTTGGCGGTGCCGAAGCCGATGCCGCGCGCGGCTCCGGTGACGATGACGACGCGACCGTCGAAACGACCCATGGTGGTGGTGCTCCTTCGTGGAGGGGACTGTGGAGGCCCGGCAGGGCCTCCAGCACCTTAGACGGGCCGGCTGAGCCCGCTGCCGGGAGTCCGCCCCCGCGGCTCGGCGCGCTTCACGACGTTGTGCAGGAAATCGGGCGCCTTTTCCTGCAGAACGTCGTGGTCGAGCCTGTGGATGAGGCCGAGCGTGCTCCGGCCACAGTGGGCAGGGTCGAGGCATGGACGTCGGACGGGGTGCTCACGGGGTCACGTGGCCCGTGCCGGTCGACCCCACGGGGAAGGCCGGTCCCACCCGGCACGACACCACCACCGCGCCGTGGCGGCGGAGCAGTCGCGGGTTGTTCGTGCCGGCCGACGTCGTACGCACCCCCGCTCAGCGGGCCGCCGAGGCGGGTGCGGCCCTCACCTCGGACCGGGTCGCCGTCACCGGGTGGGCGGCGCTGTGCTGGCGCGGCTCGCGGTGGGCGACCGGCGTACGGCGCCACGGCAGCCTGCGCCCGGTCGACCTCGTGGCGGAGTCGCAGGTGCTGCGACCGCCGTCGGGGACGCGGCTGTGCCAGGAACGCACCGGTGGCGGCCCCGTCGAGGTGGTGGACGGGCTGCGCGTGACGAGCGCCGTGTCCGCCGTGTGCTTCGCGATGCGGTACGCCGAGTCGCTGGCCGAGGCCGTGGAGGTCCTGGACATGGCGTACCGCGCCGACCTGGTCTCCCTCGCCGAGGTCGCCGCGTGGATGGAGAAGCACCCTGCGCGCCGGGGCATGCCTCGGGCCCGCGCGGCCCTGGGCCTCGGCGACGAGAACTCCTGGTCGCCACAGGAGACCCACGCCCGGCTCGCCTGGGAACGGGTCACCGGCGCGCGCCCGCTGACCAACCGGCCGGTCTTCGACCTCGCCGGACGCCACCTCGGCACGCCCGACCTCGTCGACCCGGTCACCGGGGTGTGCGGGGAGTACGACGGGGACCATCACCTCACCCGCCGGCAACGCCGCCGCGACCTCGCCCGCGAGCAGCTCCTGCTCGACCACGGGCTGCAGACGTTCGTGGTGGTCGGCGGCGACCTGGGCGCGGCGTTCAGCGGCAGGTTGACCTCTGCGCTGTCCCGGGCGCAGCGCGCGACCGGCCCGCGGCGGTGGAGCCTCGACCCACCGGGCTGGTGGGTGGACACCTCCACCGTCGAGCGGCGACGCGCCCTCCAGGGGGTCGAGCGCGAGATCTGGCTCGGATCACGACGTTCTGCAGGCTGAGGGGCCGGATCTCCTGCAGAACGTCGTGATCGGTGGCGCGTGGACTGGGTGTCAGGCCAGTGCGCCGCGGAGACGAGCGGCGTACGCCGCGCGCTCGCCGTCGGCGTACTTGTGCCGGGGCCAGAAGAAGCCGCGCAGGCCGTCGCCCTTGGTGCGGGGCACGACGTGCAGGTGCAGGTGGGGCACCGACTGGCTGACGGTGTTGTTGATCGCCACGAAGGAGCCCTGCGCCCCCAGCTCGGACACGACGGCGGTGGCGATGCGCTGGGCCGCCGCCAGGAAGGGGTCGCGCAGGTCGGCCGGCAGGTCGGGCAGGGTCACGACGTGCTCGCGAGGGACCAGCAGCACGTGGCCCTTGAAGACCGGCCGCTGGTCGAGGAACGCGAGGAGCGTGTCGGTCTCGAGCACGACGTCGGCGTGCACGTCGCCGGCGACGATCGAGCAGAAGACGCAGTCGGCCGAGGTCACCTGCTCACCGTAGCCAGCGCGACCGGGTCAGTCGCACACCTCGGTGGCGCACTCGGGCGGCAGGACGGGCGCGTGCTCGTCGTGCTCGTGCCCGCCGCGCTTCGCCGAGCGCGGCACCGCGTCGAAGTGGTGGTTGTCGGCGGTGCCGTAGGTCCAGCGCAGGCCGTGCCTGCGCATGATCGACACGACCCGGTGCTGGCTCGAGCGCCACGCCACCCGCGGGTGGCTGCGCGAGGCCCACCAGGAGTTCGGGACCAGGCCGTGGGAGGAGCGGTAGGGGTTCTCCCAGGTGTTGATGTCCAGCGACCTCCCCCAGGAGTGCGGCGAGCGGACCCCGGGGCGCCCCACGACCTGGCGGCAGTTGAAGGCGCTGGTGTTGCCCGCGGCCATGGAGGCGTAGTCGTCGGCGCCCTTGAGCCGGGAGGACCACCCGAATCGGTCGGCGCGGACCATCGAGCGGATCGGCAGCCCGGCGTCGTACATGTCGCGCAGGGCACCGGCCATCTGGCCGACGACCGACGCGGCGGCCACCAGCTCGCCTCGGTAGCGGTAGCCGTCGTAGCCCCAGTAGTTGATGCGCAGCAGCCGCAGCTGCGGGCGGCCCACGGGGCAGCCGCGGTGCCAGGTGCGGCCCTTCATCGAGCGCCAGACCTTGCCGGGTATGCGCGTGATGCTCGCGGCCGCTCCGTCGCCCTGGGCGCGTGGTGCCCGCGGCAGGCTGCGGCGCGGGTCCGGCCCACCGAGTCGTACGACGCTGCCGGGCGGCACGTTGTCGACCCGGTGCACGGGGCTCCTCCCCCGCTCCAGCCACGGCTGCCTCGCGGTGCGGAAGCGCCAGCGCGAGTCGTCCCGCGGGGCGATCCGGGTGTGGGCGCGGCCGCGCTCGTCGGTGGTCAGCACCTCGACCTCGCGCCAGCGACCGTTGCGCTTGCGCTGCAGGGCGACCTCCCCGACGACCGGGTCGCCGGAGCCGGTGGTCCACCGCACCGCCACGCGCACGCTGGTCTCGTCGACGACCTCGTCGGGTCCCTTCACCCGCAGCCGGGCGTTGCGGCGCCGCAGCGGCAGCGTCACCGGCCCGGTCGCCTGCGGCTCGTGGGTCTCGTCGCCGGCCCACGCGACGATGACCGGGGCGTCCTGGCCGGCGTACGTCGGTGGCGCGCTCAGCGTGAGGCCGGGTGGCACCTCTCGCGACGCCGGCCGCTCGGCCGGGGCGGCCGCCGCGGGCAGCACGCCGAGCGCGAGCGCGAGGAGGGTGCAGACGACGACCAGAGACTTCCCGAGGACCACCGCCCCACCATGCCCACTAGCACGGCGGTCACGCCCCACCCGTCACGGTGGTCACAGCGGCCGTCAGGGCAGGTCGCTGAACCCCTCCACGGCCGCGCGCTCGCCGGAGACGATGATGACATCGCCCGGGACGACCACGGTGTCGGGCGTGGCGTAGGTGAAGGCACGGGTGCCGCGCTTGATGCCGACGACGGTGATGCCGAAGGCCTGGCGCACGTCGCTGTCGCGCAGCGACTTGTTGAGGATGACCTTGGGCGGCTTGGTCTTGACGAACGCGTAGCCGTCGTCGAGCTCGATGTAGTCGAGCATCCGCCCGCCCACCAGGTGCGCGACGCGCTTGCCCATGTCGTGCTCGGGGCGTACGACGTGGTGCGCACCGACCTGGGCGAGGATCCGTGCGTGCGCCTGGCTGATCGCCTTGGCCCACACCTCGTGAACGCCGAGGTTCACCGCCACCGACGTCGACAGGATGCTCGCCTCGAGGTCGGTGCCGACACCGATGACGGCCCGCTCGAGCTCGTGCACGCCGAGCTGGCGCATCGCCTCCTCGTTGGTGGAGTCGGCCTCGACGACGTGGGTGAGCCGGCCGGCCAGCGACTGGACGGTGCGGGGGTCGGCGTCGACGCCGAGCACCTCGGTGCCGCCGGCCATCAGCTCCAGGGCGAGGGACTTGCCGAAGCGGCCTAGGCCGATGACGGCGACGGCGCCCTTGGGACGGGAGTGCTGCTGCCTAGCCAATGAGGGGCCTGCCTTCCGGGTGGTGGTAGAGCCGTTGCCGCTCGCGCAGCGCGAGCGCCGAGACCAGCGTGATGGGGCCGAGCCTGCCCACGAACATCAGGACGGCGAGCACGAGGTGCCCGGCCGTGCCGACGTCGGCGGTGATGCCGGTCGAGAGCCCGACGGTGCCGAAGGCCGAGACGACCTCGAAGAGCACCAGGTGCGTGGACATCCGGGTGATCTCGACCAGGACGACCGTCGCGGCCGTCACCAGCCCCACCGAGAGCAGGGCGATGGTGAGCGCCTGGCGCACCACCCGTTCCCCGATCCGGCGGTCGAAGGCCTGCACGTCCCGCTCGCCTCGGACCTCGGCCCAGATGACGAGGAGCAGCAGCACGAACGTGGTGACCTTGATGCCGCCCGCGGTGCCCGCCGAGCCCCCGCCGATGAACATCAGCACCACGGTGACCAGGAGCGAGCCCTCCAGCATGGCGCCGGTGTCGACGGAGTTGAAGCCGGCGGTGCGCGGCATCACGGCCTGGAAGAACCCGGCGAGCAGTCGACCCGGGGTGTCGAGCTGGCCGAGGGTCGCGGGGTTGCGCCACTCGTTGGCGGTGATGACCAGGGTGCCGAGCACCAGCAGGACCGCGGTGGCCCACAGGGTCATCTTGGTGTGCATCGACCAGGCCCGCGGGGTGCGCAGCCGCTTGCGGAGCTCGAGGATCACCGGGAAGCCGATCCCGCCGACGATCACCGACGCCGCGATCGGCAGGCAGATCCACGGGTCGGTCGCGAACCGGACGAGACTGTCGGGCCACAGGGCGAAGCCGGCGTTGTTGAACGCCGAGACCGAGTGGAAGACACCGAGGTAGGCCGCACGTCCGGGCGAGACGTCGTACGCCGCCCAGAAGCGCAGCGCGAGCACGACGGCCACCGCGAGCTCGACGACCAGGCTGGTGCGTGCGACGCCGAGCACGACGCCGCGGACGTCGCCCAGGCCGACCGCCTTGGTCTCGGTGGCGGCGGTGACCCGGGCCCGCAGGCCGAGCTTGCGGGAGATGGCGAGGCCGAGCAGGCTGGCCAGGGTCATGGTGCCGAGCCCGCCGACCTGGATCAGCGCCAGGATCACGACCTCGCCGAAGGTCGACCAGTAGGTGCCGGTGTCGACGACGACCAGGCCGGTCACGCACACCGCGCTGGTGGCGGTGAAGAGCGCGGTGACCGGGTCGGTCCAGTCGATGCCGGTCTGCGCCACCGGGAGCATCAGCAGCAGCGTCCCGACGAGCACGGCGAGGCCGAAGCCGCCGACGACCACCTGAGCGGGGTGTCGGAACAGCCGGGGCCGGCGTGGTCGCACGGAGCGACGCTAGGTCACCTTCCGCGTTGTCGGTACTCACCCCTAGCGTGACGCGCATGACACCCGTCGTCCTCTTCCACCACGTCGCCGGCCTCACTGCGGGCGTGGCCGCGATCGCCGACCGGTGGCGCGCCGCCGGTCACGAGGTCACCACTCCCGACCTGTTCGGGGGACGCACCTTCGGCTCGGTGGAGGAGGGGTTCGCGTTCGTGCAGTCGATCGGCGGCTTCGACGAGGTCCGCTCGCGGGCGCTGGCCGCGGTCACCGACCTGCCCGAGGCGGTGGTCTACGCCGGCATCTCGATGGGTGTCGTCGCGGCCCAGCACGTCGCGGCGCAGCGCCCGGGCGCGGTGGCGGGGGTGTTCCTGGAGTCGTTCGTGGCGCCCGAGCACGTCGGCGAGTGGCCGGCGGGCGCTCCGGTGCAGATCCACGGCATGGAGCGCGATGAGTTCTTCGGCCTGGAGGACCTCGAGCCCGCGCGCGAGTTCGCCGCGGGCCGCGACGACGTGGACGTCTTCACCTACCCCGGCGACGCGCACCTGTTCGTCGACAGCTCGCTCCCGTCCCACGACCCCGACGCCGCCGCCCTCGTCGACGAGCGCGTCCTGGCCTTCCTGGCGACCCTGTAGCCGCCGTCCGCCGGTCGAGGAGGCGCGCCAGCGCCGTCTCGAGACCCAGGACCCCAGGTGGTCGAGCAGCGACGAGCGCCAGCGAGGAGCGGGCGTCGAGACCACCTCTCCGCAGGGACCTCAGACCGGCGCGCCGAGCAGACCCAGCACCACGCCGGCCGCGGCACACGCCCCCAGCACCCGCAGCACCGACCACCCGCGCCCGAGCAGCAGGGCAGCCAGCGCGAGCAGCCCGACCGCGACCGGGTCGATGGAGCCGAGGACGGGCAGGTCGATTGCGACCGGCCCCGCGCCGACCTCCCGGGTCCGGCCGAAGAGCGTCGCCAGCGCGAAGAGCACCGCGAGGTTGGCGATGACGCCGACCACGGCGGCGGTGATGCCGGTCAGCGCCGCCGAGAGCCCCTCGTGCCCGCGCAGCCGCTCGACGTAGGGGGCGCCGAGGAAGATGAAGACGAAGCACGGCACGAATGTCACCCACACGGTGAGCAGCGAGGCGAGCACGCCGGCGACCCAGGGGTCGAGCGAGCCGGGGTCGCGGTAGGCCCCGAGGAACGCCACGAACTGCACCACCATGATGAGCGGCCCGGGCGTGGACTCGGCCAGCGCCAGCCCGCGCACCATCTCCCCCGGCGCGAGCCAGCCGTAGACGTCGACAGCCTGCTGCGCGACGAAGGCCAGCACCGCGTAGGCACCGCCGAAGGTCACCAGCGCCGCCCCGGAGAAGAAGACCGCCTGGTCGACGAAGACGGTGTCGCGCCCGAGCAGCACCACGAACCCGAGCACCGGCGCCATCCACAGCACCACGCCGACGGCCAGCACCACGAGGCTGTGGCGCCGCGTGGCGGGTGCGGTGTGCAGGGCGTCGTCGGGGATGAGCGGCGTGGGCCCGGCGTCCTCGGGAGCGGTACGCCGGTGAGGCAGCGCATCCGGCACCCACCGCCCCAGGAGCCAGCCGATCACGGCCGCGCCGGCCACGACCGCGGGGAACGGGACGTCGAGGGCGACCAGCGCCACGAAGGCCGCCACGGCCAGCCCGATCAGCGCCGGGCGACCCAGGGCCCGGCCCGACAGCCGCCACACGGCCTGCGCGACCACCGCGAGCACGGCAGGGGCCAGCCCCGCGAAGAGCGCCTCGACGACCGTGGTGTCGCCTGCTCCGACGTACAGGGCGGAGAGGGCGAGGAGCGCGACGACCCCGGGGAGCACGAAGAGCGTGCCGGCGATCAACCCGCCCCTGACCCCGTTGAGCAGCCAGCCGACGTAGATCGAGAGCTGCTGCGCCTCGGGGCCGGGCAGCAGCGTGCAGAACGACAGGGCGTGCAGGAAGCGGCGCTGCCCGATCCAGCGGCGCTCGTCGACGAGCTCGCGCTGCATCATCGCGATCTGGCCCGCGGGGCCGCCGAAGGTCTGCAGGGAGATGCGGAACCACGCCCTCGTGGCCTCACGCAGCGGCACCACGTCGGAGCGGGCGCCCGTGGGCTCGGCTGTCACGGCGCACAGCATGACGGTCGATGGTGAACGGCTGGTGCCGGGGGCCGGGACGACGAACGCGTGACCTCGATCCACCGGGTGGGTCGGGATCACGCGCTTGTCGTGAGTGGAGCTGCGGGGAATCGAACGCCGCCCAGGCCCCCTTCTGATTGACGAGTCCCGCCTATCTGAGCGTGAAATGCGGGGACTCAGACGACTGGAAACGAACAAACCTTTGACTAGTCAATGCCCATCCTCGGCTAGTCGCTGCTGGAGGTAGCCCCGTTCGGACGGGTGGAGGTGGCGAAGGCGACAGCGGAGCAACTGCTCATCCACCCAGAGGTCGTCGGCGGCCTCGGCGAGGTCGCGCGCCCAGGCGAGCGCGTCGGCGACGCGATGCATGTCCGGCAGCAGGAGTCGCGCCGTCTCCTTCTCCACGCGCAGCTCCTCGCGCGCAGCGAGAGTCGTGAGCGCCGGCCCGCGTTCGATGTGCAGGCACTCGTGCAGGACGGTGCTGCGGCGCTCCGCCTGCGTCATGCCGCGGCGGAGGCTGATCGTCTGGGCCGCGAAGTTCGTCACGCCCTTGGGGCCGCCGTCATGCCAGAGCAAGGTGACGTGGGCCAGTTCGCGTAGCCGTCGCCAGGGATGCATCACCCGGCGAAGGTAAGGACGACCGCCGACAGTCAGCCGTCGGCGCCCTCGTCGTTGCGTGCCGCGTCCGTGATCACGGTCGGGAAGGTGCGCTTGCTGGTGGGGGCGGAGTCTCCATCTCCATCACCTCCCTCACGGGCATCCATCACGCGGAGCATGCTCCGCTCAAGGCGAGCAATGCGGGTTTCTAGTTCGCCTAGCCGATCCTCCATATGAGCCCAGGTGACCGGCTCGTCAGCCTCGTCTCCGGAAGGCGAAGTCCAGTAACTCGACTCCTCGGGGCTCGCCAGAGCCTGCCGGTCAACAGCGGCCTGGTGTTCGGCTTCGGCCCGGAGTCGAAGCTCGCTCCAGGTGGCTGCGGCCTCGCCCGTCTCGAGGGTGTCGTAGAGGGCCCACGCGGCTACGCCTAGAGCCTGCGCGACGGCTTCGATTGTCTTTGGTCCGACGGCCTCGCCGCGCTCGAGTCCCAACACCTGTCGCGTAGACCGGCCTACGGTCGCGGCCCACTTCTTCGTGTCGCTGTATCCAGCCTGCACGCGAGCCCCGGCAACCCAACTGCCGAGTGCCCTCCAGTGCTCTGGCGAGTACGTCTTCATAGCAGGAAGCGTGTCAGCAGAAAGCCGGAAGAGTCTAGGCAGGACCGGAAGAGGTTCCGAGGGCCCTGCCCGGAAGCCGTTGAGCGTAATTACACGCGTGAGAGGTGGGCTGACCTGCCCTGATGCTGTGTTGCTCGATCTCTTCCGCGTTTCTTCTTGCCTTCCGCCGGAATCCCTCCTAATCTCTTCCACATGACCTCTACATCCCTTCCGGCTCGCCGCCACAACGGCGCTGCGATCCGCGCGTTCCGCATCAAGGCGGGGATGAAGCCCGGCGAGTTCGCGAGCAAGGCGTCCATCTCCTACTCAACCCTCGACAACATCGAGAACGAGCGGAAGAACGCCAGCCTCGAGGTGCTTTACCGCATCGCCGCCGCACTCAAGATCCCCGTCGAGGCCATCGTCCGCGACCCGACCGCTCTCGAGATCAAGGCGAACGCCTCGTGATCGGCCTGACATCCCCGAAGGCCCTCGGCCTTCAGCTCGGCGAGGGCGTCGACCACCGCAAGGTCGTCGAGTGGACCCGCCGCTACGGCTGGCCGCACGTCCGCGTCGGCCGAACGATCGCGTTCACCGATGACGACGTCGAGCAGATCATCGCGGCCCACCACGTCGCCGGCACCAAGCAGCACAGCGCTGACGCCATCGACGGTCAGACGGCCCTCTCGGCCGCGAGGTCGGCATGACAACCCACGCCCCGCAGGGACACATCCGGCCACGAGTCTGCGCCGCGACGCTCGCCCTGCAGGCCCTCGCCTACATCGCCGGCCGCAGCGCCGGCGCCGTGGTCCGCCGCGCCTGCCGCTGACCCCAGAACAAGCCGGAGCCCCGGCCGCCTCCTACAGCAAGACCGGGGCTCACGAACTGAAAGGCATCGTCCCATGACCCACCCCAACCTCGCGCAGCGACAGGCGGACGCGATCAAGGCCCGCCGCGCCGACATCATCACCGTCCGCGAGGGCCAGGTCACCGCCACCATCGACCTGCGCCGCCTCACCGCCCTCGCCGACTGCACCACCATCACCGTCAGTGGTGGCCGCGCCACCCTCGCCCGCAACTGGCCCCGCCTCTCCTCCGGCGAGGAGCTGCTGTGGTCCGTTGCCGCCTGGCTCAACGGCCACGCCGACCTTCCCCCGATCGACACCCTCCGCGACGGGCTGGACCGGTCGAACTGGATCGTGGTCCGGCACATCATCTCCGGCACCGACGCCGTCGACTCCCTGATGGCTGCCGTGTGTGATGCCGAACGGCGCGCACGAGAGGCACACGACGACGGCCGCTGCGGCGAGTCCGGGTGGTCCTGCTCCTACTGCGAGCAGCGGGACGCCTCGTGAGCGCCGCACAGTGGTTCATCCTCGGCGCCCTCGTCGCCGTCGGCCTCCTGGCCGTGGCCGGCGTGATCCACCAGCTCGCCACCGCGGCGTGCAGGGAGCACTACCGCCGCGCCGGCGTCCGCTTCGACCGCCACGTCGACGACGCCCTCGAGGTGACCCGCTGATGGCCTGGTCGATCACCACCCCCGTCGGCGTCTGCGCCTGCCCCAGCTGCGCCCACGTCGGTCCCGAGGCCGAGTCCACCCGGGGCGGTCCGGTCTCTCTCGGCGTGAGCATCGCCGAGCTGATGGCCCTGCTCGAGGCCCGGCGTCAGGAGGGGCAGGCGTGACCCGCAACCGCGCCAGCGCCAAGAAGGCCGGCACCGCATGGGAGACCGAGATCGTCCGCTTCCTCGTTGAGCGTGGCTGGCCGCACGCCGAGCGTCGCCGCCTCGCCGGCGTCAACGACAAGGGCGACCTGGCCGGCATCCCCGGCGTCGTCATCGAGGCGAAGAACACCAAGGGCTACGACCTCGCCACCGCGGTCGATGAGGCCCTGGTCGAGCGCGACAACGCCGGCGCCCGGTTCGGGTTCGCGTGGCTCAAGCGCAAGGGCAAGACCTCGGCCCGCCACGGCTACGTCGTCATGGACGGCGAGACGTTCGTCGAGCTGCTGCGAGAGGCGGGCTTCTGATGACCCAGCTTGCCCTATTCGACGGCTACGCCCCGCCGACCCGGCTCCGCGCATCGGACGCGGTCATCTGCGTCCTGCTCGAGGTCGCCCACTGCATCGACGCCGGACACGACGACGGCATCGGAGCCCCGGCCATCGGACACAACAAGCGCAGCGTCGAGTCCGCTGTGGCGCACGGATGGCTGACCCGCTCCTACGTCGGCAACTCCGACACCGAACAGGGTCCTCGCCGTCTGCACATCACCGACAGTGGACGTCACCAACTCGAGCACTTCCTCGGCGGTGTCCGATGACCGCCCTCGTCTCCGTCTCCTGCGACTGCGGCTTCGCCGGGTCCTACGACTCCGACGCCCGAGCCGCCTACGCGTTGCGCCGTCACTCCTGCCACCGGTGGTTGAACAAGGCCGCCTCGGCTGCACGCGGACGTCTGCGCGCCGCCAAGGTGGATCGCACTCCCAAGCCGTGCCTGCACAAGATCGCCGACCACCAGCACGGGACCTATGCCTGCTACACCCTCGACGCTTGCCGCTGCGCGCCGTGCTGCGAGGCCGTGAAGGCATACGAGCAGAACCGGGTCCGTCAGCAGGCGTACGGCCGGTGGGACAACCTCGTCGACGCCCAGCCCGCTCGTGATCACATCACGCGACTGATGGCCGCAGGTATGGGGCTGAAGCGGATCGGGGTCGCCGCCAACGTTTCCACCGGCGTGCTGTCGAAGCTGCTGTACGGGCGCCCGACGGACAGCAGCAGCAGGAACCCTTCTCGCCGCCTCACGAAGGCGGTGGCCGAGCGCCTGCTAGCGGTCGAACTCGACCTGGCCGACGGCGCCTACGTCGACAACACCGACACCGCCCGCCGCCTCCAGGCGCTTGTCGCCAACGGCTGGTCCATGTCGGCGCTCGGCCGACTCCTCGACATCCAGCCTGGAAACTTCAACCCCGTCATCACCGGAGCTCGTCGACGGGTCACCGCCGGCACGGCCCGCCGAGTCCACGCTCTCTACCTCGAACTCGCCGAGAAGGCGCCGCTCGAACAGACGCACCACGAGAGGGCAGCGGCCTCGCGGGCGCGCAACCACGCCGCCCGCAACGGGTGGCCGCCGCCCCTGCGGATCGGCGGCCGCCTCCACGTCGGCCCCGCGCTCCCGCTGCCCGAACTCGACGACGCCCAGGTCTTCGAGCTGGAGACCCACGACTACGACGAGGCCGCCGTACTGCGCCGGCTCTCTGGCGACACAACCGCACGGATCAAGAAGGCCGACCGGATCGAGATCGTCCGCCGCGCCCGCGACGCCGGCTGGTCGCTGCTCGACATCGAGCGCCGCACCGGAATCGGCCGCCCCGACCGCTACCTGACCCAGAACTACTCCGAGGACGCCTCATGACCACCCTGCACACCCCCGAGCGCGACTTCGACCGCGACCGCTGGCAGCGACCCCTCATCATCCCCGCCGGCGGCGGGAAGCCCGTCGCCTACCGACGCTGCACCTCCTACGTCGACGTCATTGCCGACAAGTACACGCTCCAGCAGTGGGAGAAGCGCCAGGTCGCCGCCGGCCTCGCCCAGCGCGACGACCTCCGCCTCAACGTCCTGGCCCACCTTGACGACAAGAAGGTCCTCGACCGGGCCTGCCAGGACGCCAAGGAGTACGCCCTGGCAGGCGCCAAGGCCACCAAGGGCACCGCGTTCCACGCACTCACCGACATCGTCGACCGCGGTGGCGACCTCCCCGCCGGGCTCCCCGACAACGTCCTCCGCACCCTCGACGCCTTCCGCGAAGCCACCCGCGACCTCAAGGTCGTCCACATCGAGTCCAAGGTCTGCCTCGACACCCACCTCGTCGCCGGCACCCCCGACCGCGTCTACGCCTACAAGGGCGAGCGGTTCATCGGCGACACCAAGACCGGAAACACCCAGTACGGCGTCCAGAAGATCGCCTCGCAGCTCGCGATCTACTCCCGCTCCTACCTGTACGACGTCGCCACCGGCGCCCGCGACACCCACGGAGCCTCCACCAACCGCGGCATCGTCATGGACGTCGACCTCGACGCCTACACCGTCGACCTGCTGTGGATCGACCTCGAGGCCGGCTGGCAGACCGTCATGGTCGCCCAGCAGGTCTGGGCCCAGCGAGGGCTCGACAAGCGCAACCTCCTCGTCGAGCCCTTCGGCCCCACCGAGCGGCCCTCCCTGCACCTCGAGAAGCGCGACCAGGCCAAGACCGAGTCCCGCGAGGACCACGAGCGCGCCGGCGTGCTCCGCCAGATCGCCGCCTGCGACGACCCAGCCATCATCCGCAGCCTCTGGTCCACCTATTCGTCGATCTGGACCGACGAGCTCACCGAGGCCGCCAAGGCCCGTATCGCCAGTCTCCCCGCGTCGGCCTGACGTCGGGGTCCACCAAGAAGACAAGGAAGTACGCACCATGACTCAGTTCGCAGAGTTCACCGAGCCGGTCCCCGGCGACCGCTTCATCCCGAAGGACAACATCGGGCACGTCATCGTCGTCAAGGCGCTCGAGCACAAGACCGGGATCATCACCTCGAACTCGCCCAACGGCACCGACGCGATCGGCGCCGACATCCTCGACCTCGACGCCCCCGGCGGCCCCGCCGTCTACCGAGACACCCTGCTGTTCGGTGGTGCCTACGTCGACGCGCTCAAGACCTACATCGGGCAGCTCGTCGTCGTGAAGGTCGAGACCCGCAAGTCCAACAGCGGCCGCGACTACACCGTCCCGGTGGCTGCTGACGACGCCGCCAAGGCCCGCGCTCAGGCCGAGTTCGCCAAGGGCGACCCGTTCGCCCCCGAGCTCCAGACCGTCGCCCCGGCGACCGGCGCCCAGCCCCCGTTCTGACAGGTCCTGTCGCCCACCGGCCCGGCCGGTGGGCGGCGGAATCCGCCAGAGAACTCAGACATTCGATCAGGGAGCAACGATGACCCCGCACACCCCGGAGGAAGCCGAACAGGCCCTCCGCGACGCCATCGACTCAGGCGACCCAGCCCGCATCGCCGCCGCCGAGGCCGACGTCGAGCGACTCGACAACCCCAAGCCGCTCGTCCCTCTCATGAGCTCCGCGCTCTGGTACGCCTCGCACGACATCCCCGTCTTCCGGCTCCTCGCCGGCCGCAAGCACCCCTTCCCCGGCTCCCACGGACTCAAGGACGCCACCACCGACCTCGACCAGATCCGCGCCTGGTGGTCACGCACGCCCGAGGCCAACATCGGACTCGCCACCGGGCACAAGTTCGACGTCGTCGACATCGACGGACCCCTCGGCCAGAAGTCCCGCGCCGAGCACTGGGACAGCGTCTTCGCCACCATCGACGCCAGCCAGATCGCCAAGGTCCTCACCCCCCGCCCCGGCGGGATGCACATCTACGTCCCCGCCACCGGCGACGGCAACGGCGCCGGGATCGCCCCCGGCGTCGACTACCGCGGGCAGGGCGGCTACGTCGTCGCCCCACCGTCCGTCATCCCCGCCGGCAGCAAGGACCACCCCGGCCGCTACCGCTTCCTCGGCACCCCAGCCTTCACCACCCTCGGCGGAGCCGCCTGATGGTCGACTCGTTCATGTCTGCCATCAAGGCGACGCAGAAGCTCACCGTCGTCGAGACGACGTCCTCGAATGTCACCCCCATCCGACGCAGCCACCACGACGGACTCCATCCCTACGCCCGCACCGTCGTCGACGCCGAGCTCGCCCGCCTCGACCAGTGCCGGCTCGCCCCCCTCGGCCCCCCGCCGCACTGGGACGAGACCACCTTCTCCGTTGCCTGCAACCTCCTCGAGATCGCCAACAGCCCCTGGTCTGGCTACAGCCACACCCAAGCCCGCGCAGACCTCGAGCAGCGCGCACCCCGCGACGCCGGCTTCGACGACCGCCGCATCGAACAGAAGTGGGAGAGCGCCGAGAACAAGGTCGGAGGCGCCGGACGCCCCGAGCCGACCCTGCGCGACGCCCCCACCGTCACCGTGCTCGAGCAGCCCCAAGCAACCACCCCCGACCTCGAGCAGGCCGACGAGGACGCGTTCTGGGACGCCAGGCCCCTTCTGCGTCACCTCCATGACTTCGCCCGCGCCCGCCTCGTCTCGCCGTGGGCCGTCCTCGGGATCACACTCGCGCGGATCGTCACGGCCACGCCTCACCAGGTCTGCCTGCCGCCCACGATCGGCGGCAAGGCCTCCCTGAACCAATTCGTCGGGATCGTCGGCCCGTCGGGAAGTGGGAAGGGTGCCGCCGAGGCCGTCGCCGCCGAGGCGCTCCTGCTCGGCAAGAGCATCGTCAGCCACAACGTCGGATCCGGCGAGGGCATCGCCCACGGTTACATGCACCGGGCCAAGGGTGAACTCAAGTGGAACGACGACGACCATGCCGTGCTGTTCTCGGTCCCTGAGATCGACAGTCTCGCCGCCCAAGGCGACCGACGTGGCGCCACGCTCATGCCACAGCTCCGCTCAGCATGGACCGGAGAAGGTCTCGGGTTCGGGTACGCCGACCCCACCAAGCGCATCCTCATCCCCGCCCACGAGTACCGGCTCTGCCTCGTCGCCGGCATCCAGCCAGCTCGGGCGGCGTGCCTGCTCGACGACGCCGACGGCGGCACCCCGCAGCGGTTCCTATGGATGCCCGCCACCGACCCCGGCGCTCCCGACGTCGCACCCCCGGAGCCGCAGCCCATGACTTGGGGTGGGGTCGATCTCGGCCGCTTCGTCACCTTCGGCGGCGTGCGGATGAAGGTCTGTGATGTCGCCGTCGACCTCATCAAGACCACCCATCTCGCCCGCGTGCGAGGCCAAGGGCACGGACTGGACGGCCACGCGCTCCTGGCGCGACTCAAGGTCGCCGCCGCCCTGGCGCTGGCCGACTCCCGCCTCGAGGTCACCGAGGAGGACTGGGACCTGTCCGAAGTCATCGCCCGCAAGTCCGCCGCAGTGCGCGGCCAGGTCGTCGCATTGCTGGCTCAGCGCAAGGCCGAGGAGAACACCGCACGAGCTGAGGCCGAGGCATCCAGGGCGGTGCGGATCGACGAGCGGAAGGCCGACGAGGCGGTCAAGCGCGCCTGCTCGGTGCTCGTGCGACGACTGCGAAGAGAGGGCGACTGGCTGGCCTCCAGCTCGTTGCGAAAGGCCCTGGCTGGTCGTGAGCGCGAGCACTTTCAGGCAGCCCTCGATCGCCTTCTCGATGCAGGTCAGATCGAGCTTGACCCGAGCGCCACGGGACACGGAAACAGCACTGGCAAGTACCGCCTACGGGGCGACTCGTGAGCGCCCTCGCTGAGGTGGACAGCCGTGGACATGTCCACCCCGGCGAGCGATTCGGCCAGTCGCGGGCTACGGCGTTTCCCCAGGTCACAACACAAATTGCTCATCCGCACGTACGAGGCGGATCGAGGGCCGGGGTGGACATGTCCACCTTTGTCCACCCCGGCGATGGCTCGCAGATACCCACTCAGGAGAAATCATGACCACCACCACTCAGGGCAACCCCTGGCTCTACGTCGGCCGCCACCGTGCCGACAAGCCGCAGCTCACCCGCCTCCCCCACCACACCTTCATGCCCCGCCACTGCGCCGGCACCCTCTGCCTGCACAACCACGGCGACGAAATCCGCCCCCGCATGACCATCTGGAAGCGGAGGGCGGCATGAACCCCCACGGCATCACCCACGAGGCCGCTCCGACCGTGCTCAAGCCGCTGTGCGCCAACCGCATCGCGATGTTCGACTCCCTCGACCCGAACGTCTCCGCCTTCGCCCGCAGCCTCTGCGACGCCTGCCCGCTGCTCACCGGCTGCCGCGAGGAGCGCGACGACTGGCTCGGCGCATCCACCACCAACCGCGCCCAGGTCACCGGGACGTGGGCCGGCCGCACCTACGGCGACGCCACCTCCGAGGAGCAGAAGCGGGACCGCCGCCGGCGGGCCGCGGCGAAGGCGTCCGCGACCCGAGCCGAGAAGGCCGCCACCGAGCCGCCCCGCACCCACTGCATCGAGGGCCACCCGTTCGACGAGGACAACACCTACATCAACCCCACGACCGGCCGCCGGCAGTGCAAGACCTGCCGCCGGAAGTCGTCGGCCCGCCACCGCGCCAGGAAGTCCGCGGCATGACCGCGTGCAGAAAGAAGAACCCCGCCCGGCGGTGCAACGCCAGACGGGGCCTCAACCACAACCGACCCCTCGGAGGTCAGATCATGAACACCACCCACGATACCCACGACACGCTCCCAGCCGTTGTCTCGTCACTCAGCAACGTCGAGATCGCCTACGCCGGGTTCCTCGGCCGCTTCCACGGCAACACCCTCGAGCTCTACAAGTACCACCTCGGGGAGTACCTCAAGTGGTGCCAGGGCCACGGCCTGCACCCGCTGGACGACGTCAAGCGCGTCCACATCGAGTTCTACGTCCGGCACCTGCTGGAGGACTTGAAGCTCAAGCCGTCCTCCATCGGCACCCGCATGTCCCCGGTCAAGGGGTTCTACAAGTTCGCCGTGATCGACGAGCAGATTCTCCGCAACCCCGCCGAGTACGTCGCGCTCCCGAAGATCACCTACGAGAAGTCGCCGCTGGTGCCGTACCGCGACCTGATGCTGTGGCTCGAGGTCGCGAAGGAGACCAGCCCCCGCCACTGGGCGCTCACGTCGCTGCTGTCGGGGATGGCGCTGCGGATCTCGGAGGCGGCGTCGCTGCGGGTGGAGTCGTACCTGCCGAACATCGAGCAGGGGCAGCACATCATGAAGTTCACGCAGAAGGGCGGCGGGCCGGCTGCGATGCCTGTGGCACTGCCGGTGCTGCACGCGCTCGAGGCGGTGCGCGCCGGCCGCACCGAGGGGCCGCTCGTCCCGGGGCTCGACGGCCGTCAGTTGTCCCGCTCGGCCGCCGCGGGGCTGGTGCAGACCGTGAACCGGCGTGCCGCCAAGCAGGGCATGACGCGCAGGATCAACCCGCACCTGCTCCGCAAGATGGCGATCACCGAGCTGCTCGAGTCCGGCGCCACCATCCGCGAGGCGCAGCTCCTGGCCCGCCACGTCGACCCGCGCACCACGTCGCAGCACTACGACCTCGGCCGGTCCAACCACTACCAGCACCCCACCCACGTCATCGCCGCGCGACTGGCGGCCTGAGGAGTGAGCGCCATGACCACCCATTCGCCCACGAATGGAGGGGCCGCATGAGCGTCGCCCAGCACCGGTTCAACAACGCCTTGCGCTACCGGACCGACGACCACGAGATGCAGCGGCAGCTCACCCCGCCCTACGTGCTGGAGCCCGTGCGCGACGCGCTGCGCGGCATCCAGCTCGACCCCTGCACCGAGCCCGACAACCCCACCGGGGCCGACCGGTTCTACACGGCAGCCACAGACGGCGCCGAGGAGCCGTGGGACGCCGACACGATCTACGTCAACCCGCCCTACTCCAAGGCGCGGGAGCGGTGGGTAGCGCGCTGCGTCGACGCCGCCGAGCAGGGATCGCAGGTCATCCTCCTGATCCCCTCGCACACCGACACGCGCCTGTTCCACAAGGCGCTGGAGACGGCCTCGCATGTCGTCTTCATCAAGGGCCGGGTGAAGTTCGGCATCCTCCGCGACAACGGACGCCAAGAGGCCGCCTCGCACCCGTCCTGCCTCATCTGCTGGAACCTGCCCGACCCCTCGCCGCTCGCCCACCTTGGCCGCGTCTGGGACCTCGGCGTCGACCAGTCATTCCGTCCCGAGCGAGGTGCGGAATGAACGCGCTCGACGCCGGGAGGCCGCTGACTGTGCGCGAACTCCGCGAACGCCTCGCCGACTCGCCGGACTACGCGGGCGTGTACGTCGAGACGATCGTCGGAGGGGACCTTGGCACCGACGACACCCCGCTCGTCGCTGCCGCTCTCACTAGTGACCGCGACGGCTACATCCTGCGGCTCCAGCCCGACCAGGATGATCCGTATCGGACTCGTGAGCTCATCGACGACGCCCTGCTTGCCCGCGAGGTCGTCACAGACCTGATCGACGAGTACGCGGGTCAGTACGACGACCAATCGCTCATCCACACCCGCGACGGCGACTACTGCGCCGACGACTGCGTGGGGTGCGCGGTCCTCAAGATCGTCGGCCGCCTCAAGTGGCTGCACGAACGTCTGGAGGGCCGCGATGTCCTCGTCCGCTGACCAACGCCCCACCACCCGCACACCCGAGGAGAGCCCCGATGAGTGAGACTCCGCGAGCCCAGTACGTCATCACTGACCTGACCATCGACGACGTCGCGGTCTTCATGAGCGGGCGACGCCCCGAGCGCACGCCCATCGGCCCGTTCCCGTCCAAGCAGGCCGCCTGGGATCACGCGCACTACCTCCAGACCCGCTACGGACGCGGCGGCGGATCGGTGTCCGTCTCCGAGCTGCACGCGCCTGAGGACGAGACCCGATGAGTGAGACCACCGAAGAGCGCATGGCCGCCCGCAAGAAGGCCGAGGACGACCTGCGAGCCAACCTGGCCGAACTGCAACTCGACGGCCCGCATCGCCTCGCAGCCGGAGGGGGATTCGACCCCATCTCGTCGATGTTCGGCGAGCCGCGCACCCGCTACTGCATATGCCTTCGCTGCGGCGCGATGGTCGTGCTTGACGACGCCGAGACGCTCGACGACGGTCGCGTGATCGAGCGCAGCGTCCGCCTGCACACTGCCTGGCACGAGCAGGTGAAGACCCGATGACCGCCCACGACCCGCGCGTGACGCTGACGGAGGTGGAGACGGACCTGCTTGGCCCGTTCATCTGGGGCGGGTGGATCGGTGTCGTTGAGGACAAGCGCGCCGCCTTCTCGGAGGAGCTGCGCGCCACCGTCGAGCAGATCATCGCCGCCCGCCTCGCGCCGATCCGGGCCATCCTCGACGCCTGGGACGCCTGGGACGGATCGCCTGGCCCGGACGGACGCCCGCACCCGGATTCATCCTCGCCGAGAGACCGCGAACGCCTCCGCAAGGCCCTCGACGCCCCGCAGGACGCCCCACGCGGGCCTGTGGGCGGCGAACAGGGCACGGAGGTGGCTGGGGGCCGGTCGGAGGATGACGAGCGCGCATGGCTAATCGCCCTCTGCGAGCGTGGCGTCGTCCCTGAGGGGCGGTGGCGCAACCGCGACACCGCCGATGCTCAGCGCCAACTCGGCGAGGCCCTGGCCCTCCTGCGCGCCGGGTGCTCGTTCCGCATCGCCGAGTCGCCCGAGAGCGACGAGCGAACCCTGTGGGTGCTCATCACGTTCAAGGGCTTCGCGCACTTCGAGGGCGACGACGAGCTCGACGAGGAGTTGTTCTACATCCCCACCGAGAAGCGACTGGAGGCCCGCGATGGCGACTGGTACTGATCCCCGATCGCCCGAGAAAGACACGAGAGGCTTCAACTTTTACCGGGTGGTCAGCCATCCGTTTGCAAACCAGGCACAGATCGCCCGAGCGCGCCGCTTCGCCGACGTGGAACTGGCGGTGGCCGCGATGGGAGACGGTTCTGTGGTGCGCGATCGAGGCGAACTGGTCGCGTTCCACGAGCGACACCTTCCGGCTTTGGAGCGTGACTTCTCGACCGAGGAGATAAGCCGTGGCTAACGACGACTTCGGCACGTGGCCCTTGGGTCCGTGCCATGTCCTGACCGAACCTGGCGGCTCGTGCGTAGAGAACTGCCCCCACCCGGAGCACATCATTCCGCCCGGAATGGCAGGCCCCGATGACTGACGCCTGGCGCTGCCCGTCGACCGCTGGCCCCGGCGACTGCCTGAATCCCACGCCCCACCACGAGCCCCGCGGCTGCTACCACCAAGCGTCCTGGGCTCCCGACCGGCACGACCGCAACGAAGGGACCGACGAGGAATGACCTGCCTGCACTGCCAAGCGACCACCACCAATGGCCTCGCGCTGTGTGACCTGTGCCAGATGCTCGCATCCCGCTGCCTCGAGCTGCTGCCGGTCTACTTCCGCAACCTCGCCCGCTGGCGACCAGGCCGCGCGGGCAGCCGACCAGTCCCCGGGTCGCGTGAGCCATCCAGCGGAGCAACGGCGGCAACCGACCGCGTGTCCGTGGCGCTCGACGAGGTGGGCAACGACCTGACCACCTGGGCGCGCGCACTGGCCGACGACCGCATGACCGACGACCTGCCCGCCAGCAACGACGAGCTCGGCGCGATCAAGGTCGCCTGCTGGTTCCTTGGCTCCAACCTGACCAGCGTCGCCACCCTCGACTGGGCCGGCCTGCTGATCGTCGCCCTGGCCGACCACGAGGAGCGGCTGCGGACCCTGACCGAGCAGGTCGCCCCCGGCTGGTACGCGGGCGAGTGCCAGCGTGACGGGTGTGCGGCTCCGACCTACGTCGTGCCGGGACTGACGTGGGTGACGTGCCGTGAGTGTGGCGCGACGACCTACGCCCACGACCACCTCGACATCGTGCTCGGCGAAGCGCGCGGGTGGATCGCTCCCCCGATGCGGCTGGCTGAGGCTGTCGTCGCGCTGACCGAGACCGAGACCTCTATCGTCCGGCTGTACGAGCGCATCAAGAAGTGGGGCCAGCGGGAGCACATCGAGACCATCCGCCGACTGGACCGCGACGGCGATCCGTGCGGGCCGAAGAAGCACCGACTCAGCGAGGTGCTGGACCTGCTCAACCGCGAGGGTGCGACACGACTTGATGGTTCGCATAGGCGAGCGTCGTGACCTGCGCTACGCTTGTCCCGGTGGACGTGGTATTGCCGTCCCCTCATGACGCCCGGTTCGGACGGGCGCCTTCCATCTCGGGACATTGTCCGGGCTGCCAGGCCGCGAGGTTCGAGGGGCAGCGCAACCGTGCGCCGCGCCGTGAGAACGGCGCCGAGGTCTGACGGCGTGGCGTTCACGGCCCAAGGAGGTCGGCATGTCCACGGTTGTCCGCGTCACTGACGACACCACGCTCGAGGAACTGGCCGACTGTCTGCGCCTGCTCAACGACGCAGCCAAGCGAGTGCCGCATGTCAAGGGCGTGTGTGCGCCTTCGAGCTGGGACGTAGCCCACAAGCGCATCGACGCCGTGCTCGACGACTACGAGCTCGTGAGCCGGCGGACGATGCCGGAGCCTGCGTGAGCGAGACCCCCGACCCGTGGCGCTGCTCGACCTGCAAGCGCCATCACGTCGTCCCGTCCCTCGCGCTCGACTGCTGCAAGGCCGAGCGTGAACTGGAGCAGTAGCGACCGACGCTCGCGTCTCCCCCGCGACTGGCCCGCGCGAGTTGCCGCCACGAAGCAACGAGCAGGCGGACGCTGCGAAGGGCTCAGCCTCAACGGCGAACCACGCTGGCACGTCGCTGCGTGCGACGGCATCGGACACGACTGCGACCACGACCAGCGAGGCGACGACCACTCGCTCGCGAACCTGCGCTGGCTCAACCGCGAGTGCCACAAGCGCAAGACCCAGAACGAGAAGCCGCAACGCAAGCGGCCTCAACCACGACACCCAGGAGCGATCGCATGAGCGCAGTCATCGGGGACCCGCGCAAGGCCGGCGAGACCGGACCTGCTGGCGACACCCGCAAGGCAGGCGAGTCGGGTCCGGCCGGCGACACTCGTCCGTCGGGCCAGGAGCGCGCCACCGAGGCCAAGGCGGAGACCTCGACCGAGGAGTCGAAGCCCGCCAAGAAGACCGCGGCCAAGCGGTCGACCAAGAGCTGACCGACCGACCCGCGAGGGGTGGGGGGTGACCCTCACTCGCTCACGGCGACAGGACCGAGGGGATAGCACCTCGGATCCTGCGTGCGGCTCTCCCCCGTTTTTCAGGCCCCAGGAGGGCCACCCACCGAGCCCCAGGAGGGCTGCCCCATGAGCAAGCCGAAGCCCCCGAAGCACCTCGCCGACACTGGCGCCGCCCTGTGGCGCGAGGTCGTCGAGAAGTGGGACCTGCGCGCCGACGAGCTGCGAATCCTGTCGTCTGCCTGCGTGGCCGCCGACATGGAGGCGGAGTTCATCAAGGCGTGGGGCGAGCTCGGCCGGCCGTACATGAGCAAGGGCAGCATGGGCCAGGAGGTCGAGCACCCGATGATCGGGTCGATCGACAAGGCCGCGAAGTCCAAGGCGACCCACCTCAAGGCCCTCAAGCTGCCGGATGAGACCGGCGGCGAGGACGCGGGCGAGCGTTCGTCCCAAGCGCGCTCGGCGGCGAATGCCCGCTGGTCGCGTCGTGGCGCGTAGTCGCTCAGCAGCGGTCGCCACGGCGGACTCGGAGTTCGCCGAGATCATCGCCTGGTACGAGGATCTGCTCGAGCGGACGGTTCCGCCGACGGACCTCGCCTGGGAGCCGGTCAAGATCGGCCCGACGTGGCAGTGGGACTCAGGCTGGGTCCTGCCGCGCCACTCACTCGGCTGGCGGGTGCTGGCCTGGTGCGGCGTGTGGCTGCGTGACAAGCACGGCAACCCGTGGCAGTTCACCCCCGAGCAAACCCGCTTCCTGCTGTGGTACTTCGCCGTAGACGAGGACGGCGACTTCCTCTATCACTCGGCCGTCCTCCAGCGCCTCAAGGGCTGGGGCAAGGATCCGGTGGCCGCATGCCTGGCGGTCGCGGCGTGCTTCGCAGAGGTCACCTTCGACCACTGGGACGGCGACCAGCCCATCGGGCGCGAGGAGCCGAACGCCTGGGTGCAGGTGGTCGCGGTCAGCCAGGAGCAGACCAAGAACACGATGAAGCTCATGCCGTCGCTCATCAGCGCGGAGGCTCGGCGGCACTACGGGATCCAGGTCGGCAAGGTCAACGTCTACGGCCTCGGCGACACTCGCCAGATCGAGGCCGTGACCGCGTCGCCGCTCGCGATCGAGGGTGGGCGCCCGACGCTCATCATCCGCAACGAGACGCAGAACTGGCTCACGGGCAACCAGGGTCACGAGATGGCCGGCGCGATCGAGGGCAACGCAGCGAAGTCCGAGGGCGGCGCTGCGCGGATGCTCGACATCTGCAACGCCTACCGCCCCGGCGAGGACTCAGTCGGGCAACGCGTCCGCGAGGGCTTCAATGCCACTCAGGGCGACACCCCGACGGCGATGCGGTTCGGCCTGCTGTACGACAGTCTCGAGGCCCCGCCCGAAGCCCCTCTGACCGCCGACACCGCGCCCAGCGTGGTCGCAGCCATCAAGGGCGACTCGTCCTGGCTCGACACGCGCCCCACGGGCCGCATCGTGAAGTCGATCCTCAACCCCGCCAACCCGCCGAGCGAGTCCCGGCGCAAGTGGTACAACCAGATCACCGCCACCGAGGACGCCTGGGTGGATCCGCAGGAGTTCGACGCCTGCGCGAACCGCGCCGAGGTCGTCAAGAGCGGCGAGCCGGTGGTCCTGTTCGGCGATGGGTCGAAGTCCGACGACGCGACCGCGATCGTGGGATGCCGCCTCTCCGACGGCTTCGTGTTCACCGTCGGCGTCTGGCAGCGCCCGCCTCGCGCCGAGGAGTGGGTCGTGGACCGCGCAGCGGTCGACCTGCGCGTCCGCGAGGCGCACAAGACCTGGGACGTCCGAGGCTTCTTCTGGGACCCCTCGGATGCCCGCGACGACGAGACCGGCGAACGCTACTGGGAGCCGTTCTGTGACACCTGGGCCGCGGACCTGTCCGCCGGCTACGAGCTGCTCGCACAGAAGGACGGGGACCGCCGCCACGCGGTCATCTGGGACATGAGGATGCCCCGTCACGTCTCGCTGTTCGTCGAGCACGCCGAACGCTTCACCTCCGACGTCTCGGAGCAGACACTGACCCACGACGGGTCCGCGCGGCTGCGAGAGCACGCCCACAACGCTCGCCGTCGCCCCAGCAAGTTCGGGGTCTCGCTCGGCAAGGAGCACCGAGAATCCGCCCGCAAGATCGACGCCGCTGTCTGTGCCGTCGGCGCCCGCATGATGTGGCGCCTGTGGCAGATGACCCGCAAGGAAACCGTGACGCACACAGGGGAGGTCTGGTTCTAGATGCTCTCCCAGTCCGATGTCACCGACCTGATCCACGACCGGCTCTACCCGCTATTCCGCCAGGAGCGCGAGCGGCTGGAGTGGATCGGGAAGTGGATGCACTCCGAGCACGAGCCGATCGAGCTGCCGGCGAACGCGACCAAGGAGCAGAAGACGCTCCGCGACCTCGCCCGCACGCCGTGGCTCGGTCTCGTGGTCGCCTCCACCTCGCAGGCCCAGATCGTCGACGGCTACCGCTCGCCGGACCAGACCGACAACTCGACGCCCTGGGGCGCATGGGAGCGCAACCGCTTCTCCCGCCTCCAGCACTCGATCCACCACGCCGCGAACGGCTACGGCTACTGCTACGGCAAGGCCATGCCGGGGACCATCGGCGGCGAGCGTCGCGCCCGCCTGACGGCCGTGGACCCCTCGCACGCCCTCACCGTCTACGCCGACGACCTCGAGGACGAGTGGCCCATGTACGCGCTGCACGGTCGACCGGCCGGCAACGAGTGGGTGATGAAGCTCTACGACGACGAGTTCGAGTACTTCGTGCGCGTCGGCGCCTCAGGCGACGAGGTCGACTTCATCGAGTGGCGCGGCCACGAGGTCGGCGTCTGCCCGTTCGTGCGCTACGCCCCATTCACCGACCTCAAGGGCCAGCCGGTCGGCGAGGTCGAGCCGTTCATCAACCTCGCGAAGCGGCTCAACAAGAACGTCCACGACCGGCTGCTGGCGCAGCACTACAACTCGTGGAAGATCCGCACCGTCTCCGGCGTCGACCTCGGCAAGGGGCTCAAGGAGCCCACTGCTGAGTCGACCGTCGAGGAGTGGGCGGAGTACCGCGCCGAGGTCGAGCGTCGACGCATCAAGCTCTCCCAGTCGGAGATGCTGGTCGCCCGCGACCCGAACACCAAGTTCGACACCCTCGACGAGACGCCGCTCGACGGCTTCGTGCGCGTCGACGAGTCCGACCAGAAGACCTTGGCGGCCGTCTCGCAGACGCCCATCACGGCCTTCGCCGAACTCTCCAACGTCTCTGCCGACACCATCGCTGAGATCCGCAACGGCTGGGCACAGAAGGTCACTGTGCGCCGCGACGGCCTCGGCGACGCTCACGCTCAACTGCTCCGCCTCGCAGCCCACATCGAGGGCGACGAGGCCGCGGCGCAGGACTTCCGGGCGCGGATCACCTGGCAGGACATGCAGGTCCGCTCGCTGGCTCAGGCGGCCGACGCGCTCGGCAAGCTGACTCAGATGCTCGGCGTCCCGCCCGAGGCCCTGTGGTCGATGGTCCCCGGCGCGGAGACCGCCGACGTGGACGAGTGGAAGGCCCTCGCTCGCCGCGGTGCCGCTCGCGACCGCCTCGCAGCGATCGCCGACGCTGCCGCCGAGGCGCGGCAGAACCCCACGGTCGCCGGACTGGTGAACCGCCTTGGCGACGCAGGCTGAGGCCATCGCGCACCGCGAAGCCCTCGCGGACGTCATCACCCTCGCGATCGCCGAACTGGTCACCGAGTGGCCGTCGCTGCCACTGGACTCGCCCGAGGCTGCTCGCGTGGCACTGGCCGGCCTGCTAGGCGACCTGCTCGACGCGTTCCACCCGGTCGCCGGCGGACTCGGCGCCGACTGGTACGACGACCTGCGACTGGCCGCCAACGTCCCCGGATCCTTCACGGCACCACTCCCCGACCTGCCGCCCGTTCAGCAGATCGAGAAGACCGCCTCGTGGGCCGCGTCCGGCCTGTACGTCGACGTGGACAAGGCACTGGCCGACTCCGCTGCTGCGGTCGAGCGCCTGCTCGCCCTCGCCGACCGCGAGGCGATCGAGACGGCCGCCGACCGCGACCCACAGCCCGCCCGGTGGGCGCGCTACGCCAGCCCCAACGCCTGCGCGTTCTGCGCCCTCAATGCCACCCGCGGCCCCGTCTTCCGCAGCGAAGACACCGCGGCGTCGAAGTACCACAATCACTGCCGATGCATCGCCGTGCCGGTCTGGTCGATGAGCGACTACGACGAGGCCCCGTTCGTCGCCGACTGGCGTGAGACGTACTACGCCGCCCGTGACGCTGCCGGCCCTGGCGCCGATGCGAAGGCGATCCTCGCGCAGATGCGCCGCCTCGGCGGCCTCCGCTGATCTTCCGCCCCCGGTGGGCGGCAGCACCATCCCCTAGCCCCAGGAGGGCATCCATGTCCGAGCAGGACACCACGCAGGAGACCGAGGTCACCCCCGAGGAGGCCGAGGACCAGAACCCCACTGCTGAGCAGCCGGAGTCCCAGGAGGACGACGGAGACGAGGCATGGGACCCCGAGCGGGCCAAGCGCAAGATCGGCAAGGTCAACTCGGAGAACAGGGCTCTCCGCGAGCGCGCCACCAAGGCCGAACAGAAGGCCGCCAGCGTGGACGACCTCACCAAGGAGAACGGCGGCCTCAAGGCGACCGTCCTCCAGCTCGAGGTCGGCTACGAGCTGGGTCTGCCGCTCGCGATCGCTCGGCGCCTCCAGGGCGCTACCCGCGAGGAGATGCTCGCCGACGCCGAGGCGCTGGTCGAGCTCGTGGCCCCCACCAAGCGCCCGCCCTCCCAGCGCCCCACCGAGCAGTTGCGCGGTGGTGGCCAGCCGGAGCGCGAGCCCGAGGAGACGGACACGCGCAAGATCGCCGCCCGGATGTTCCAGCACTGATGCCCCCGCACGGCCCCGCCACGGGCTTGCTGCGGTCAACCCGACGACCATAGGAGGTCACCGTGGCGAACACCCTCTACACCCCGGAGCAGGCGGCGCGGTCCACCCTCGCCGCCCTGCGCTACCTGACCACACTCCCGCGCACCGTCCGCCAGGACTTCTCGCAGGACTTCGTCGCCGGTCGCGGCATGGTGGTCAACATCAAGAACCCGATCACCGCCGGCGCGGCGCGGACCTACACCCAGGCCAACCGCACCGCGCGCGACGCGATCGTGTTCGACGAGCTCGACCAGGACACCATCCCGGTCACGATGGACACGCAGGTCTACAAGGCGATCCGCCTGCCCGACGACTTCGCCACGTTCACCCTGACCAGCCTCGAGTCCGAGGTCATCCGCCCGATGGCCGAGTCGGTCGTCGACGGCGTCACCGCCCCCCTACTGACCGAGATGAACGCCGTCGCCACCGACGCGAGCATCCCGGCCCTCGCCGCGGACGGTTCCAACGCCCTCGCAGTGCTGATCGCCGCCCGTGCGGTGCTCAACGCTCGCAAGGTGCCGATGAGCGACCGCTACTTCGCCCTCACCCCCGAGGCCGAGGCCGCGTTCCTCAACGTCGAGCAGCTCCAGAAGGTCAACGAGTCCGGCACCGACGGTGTCCTGCGCGACGCCATCATCGGTCGCCTCCTGGGCTTCACGATCGTCACCGACCCCAACCTGACGACCTCGGTGGCCTACCACCGGGACGCCTTCGCCCACGTCACCCGCCCCTCGCGGGCGCCCGAGGGTGCCGGCTTCTCGGCCACCATCGCCCAGGACGGGTTCGCGCTGCGGTACCTCCAGCACTACAACCCGCTCCAGCTCGAGGACCAGGCCGTCGCCGACACCTTCGTCGGCGCGGAGACGATCAGCGCCACCCGCGCTGTCTCGGTCCCCGACCCGGTCTGATCGGAGCATGACGATGGCACTGCCCTCGCTCGCACAGGTGAGTGACCTCGCCTCGTGGGTCGGTCAGGAGATCCCTGACGCGGACCCGCGGGCGAGGGCGGTGCTGTCTGCCGCGTCGGCCCTGGTCCGCGCCCACACGGGCCAGACCTGGGTCGACGAGGCCGAAGCGCTCACCGACGTCCCCGACGTCGTCTCGGTTGTCGTGGTGCAGGTCGCGTCCCGCGTGTGGCTGAACCCTGCCGGCCTGACCTCGGTCACGGTCGACGATGCCACCCGCCGCTGGGGGGAGGCTGGCGCGACCGGCCTGTACCTCACCGAGTCGGAGAAGAACACGCTGGCCGACTACTCCGCGAGCGGCCAGCCCAGCGACCTCGGCACGGTGTCGGTGACGCGCGGGACCCTCGGCGACTCGACGATCTACGTCCCGACCGCTCCCGCCCCGTCCGGCCCGCCGTTCCCCTGGTACTCGGCGGACGACCTGCCGTGAGCGTAGATCCGTACCTCGAGCAGATGCGCGGGGATGCCGAGTCCCTGATGCTCGACACGTTCACCGCCTACGCCGCCACAACGCAGCGCGTTGACGGCCTGAATCAGACGGTGTGGGTCGAGCAGTACGAGACCCCCGGCAAGATCGCCGGCCGCTCTCGCGACAGCGACACCGACGGCCGCACGGTCCGAGTCGGCGGCGTCGACCGCCTGGTCGTCGAGGGCGGACTTCACCTTCCGATGTCGATCGACCCGCTGGACCTTCCGAAGGTCGGGTGGCAGTTCGAGTGCAGCGCAGTTGGCCCCGCTTCTGACCCGTCACTTCTGGGTCGTCGCTGGGAAGTCGTGGACGTGCCTGCAAAGTCCTACGCCACCGCGAGGCGGCTCGATGTGGTGGAGGTGACCGAGTGAAGGTCCGAGTGCTGCACACGGTCGGCGACCTGTCCGACGACCTCCGCGCCGTCACCATCCGCTCCAAGCGCGACATGCGCGACACCGTGGCGGACGGGGTCAAGGCCGGAGCTGAGATCGCCAAGGATCTCGCCCGCACCCAGAATCCTCCTGGCTCCCATGCCAAGCACTACCCCAGCAAGATCTCCTCGCGCATGTTCGCGGGGGCCGGCCTCTTCGGTAACACCTACTCCGGTGAGTACGGCCCGTTCCCGAGTGGGCAGGGTCTTCTCGGCCTCATCCTCGAGAACGGCACCCGCAATGGCAACCGTCCGCAGATGAACATGGCCCGCTCAGCGGACATCATCGGGCCTTCGTTCGCTGCCGAGGTGCGCCGGCTTCCCGACCGGTGGTTCTGGTGAGCGAGGAAGCGCACCTCGACGAGGTCAAGTCCCTCCTGACGGCCGCTGGGGCCTCGCCGCACACCCTCGGCGAACTGGCTGCGCTGACCGCCCTCCCGGCCTACTACACCGAGGTCATGGTGATGCGCCGCGAGACGGGCGCTCCCCGCCGTGGTGGTGCGGCGTCCCAGGTGACCGGCTGGCGGGTCCTGACCCGCGCTGTCGCCAAGGACTACATCAACGCGCTCGAGATGCGGCGCCGCACTTTCGCAGCCCTTCACGAGGCGGCCCTGACTGTCGACGGAGAGTCCTTCTTCGTCGAGCACGCCGTGACGGACGACCCGATCGGCCCCGATGACGGCTGGTTCTCCGGCACGTCCGAGTTCACCTACTGACCAAGGAGGGCTCCATGCCCGAGTACGTCCGCGTCACCGACACCGACACCGGCCACAAGCGGTCGGTACTCGCTTCCGAGATCCCGCACGGGAACTACCGGCGGCTCAAGGAGTCCCCGGTCGACGCCAATGGCGACCCGCTCCCCCCGGAGTTCAACGCCACCAAGCCCCTGTCGAGCACCACCGAGGGCCAGAAGGCCACCGACAACACCACCAAGGAGTAGAACGATGGCCGCACCTCTTCGCCCCGCAGCGACCAAGGCGTACCTGCGCGAGAAGTGGATCTTCGTCCCCGCGATCTCGGGTGCCGCAGGTCCGACCGTTGCCGAGGCGACCGGCGCTTCCGCGCTGGACGTCACGAACATGATCTTCGCCAGCGCCGCCCGTCCCTCGCAGTCGACCAACGTCGCGCGCACCACGCGCCGGCTCGGTGACGCGAACACCTACGAGTTCATCGGGGAGTCGCAGCTCACCCTCGGCGAGCTCCGCTACGCCTTCAACCCGCAGGGCGCTGCCCTGTCGGACGGCAAGAAGGCGTTCGAGAAGTTCCCCGAGGGCACGACCGGCTTCCTCGTGTGCCGCCTGGGCATCGACCGCGACACCGACATCGCGGCCGACCAGTTCGTCACCGTGTACCCCGTCGAGTTCGGTCCCCAGCAGGAGACCACCGAGGGTGACGCGGAGGCCGCCGAGGTCGCCATCACGCAGTCGGTCGCGATCACCGGCCCCAAGCGGATGAACACCGCCGTCCTCACCTGAGACGTCGGGGCGGGTGGGGTTCGACAGCCCGCCCGCCCCGACTCACCACCTGTCGAAGCCTGTCGATCTGTCGAGGAGTACCCGCATGACCACCATCACCCCACGAACAGCCACGGTCGCGATCTACCACGGCGACGACCTCGAGCACCTGGCAGAGCTCTACCGCGCAGCAGAGTTGGCACAGCGCCGGGCTGCTGGAACCGCTCTGCGCGTCGGCGACGACGACGCCGAGGCCCAGACGGCTCGCGATGCCTACGACGCTGCCGCCGACGAGGCAGCCGAGCGCGCGGTGATCGTGCGGCTGACCCAGGTGGGCCGCAAGGCGTTCCGCGCGCTCCTCGTCGAGCACGCCCCCCGCGAGGGCAACGAGGACGACGAGCGCGTCGGCTACAACGAGGACACGTTCCCCGAGGCCCTGCTGCTGGAGTCGGTCACCGAGCCGGAGATGAATCGGGCCAACCTGACCGCCTTCCTCGACGCCGTCTCAGACGGGGATTTCGAGAAGTTGTTCACGGCCGCGTACATGCTCAACAGGACGCCGGGTGCGGACCCAAAAGACGTGAAGTTCTCGGCCGGCACCCATTCCTCCGCCGAGACCTCGAGCTCGCCCGCTCGCTTGGGCTGACCTCTGAGGAGTGGTACCGGCTCCCCGAGGATGAGCGCGACTTCTGGGTCGCCGACTGGGAACTGGACAGGACTGCTTGCCGCCAGTGCGGACGCCCGCTCTCCGAGTGCAGTGACGCGGAGCGCGACTTCTACCCCTCGGTGCAGGTCTGCTACGCCACCATGCAGCGCGCGGCGCTCATGCGTTCATGGCGGGACATGCACGGCGGCGAGTACCACGACGGGTCATTCCGGCGCTGGTCCAAGGAGCCGAGTGAAGAGTTCCGCTTCCATCGCGACGACGGCGTGACGCTCACTGTCGCGGACTACGACGACGGCTCGTGGGACGCGCTGCTGGGGTCAGAGGCTTCTGCTGACCGCGACGAGGATGCCGAGCAGTACGAGGAACATCAGTAGTACGCCGACGATCTCGATTGGCGTCCGCGCTTCTTCGCGCTCGCCCTCGCCGCGCCACTTGCCGTCCCCGATGAACATCCCAGCACTTTACTTCCATGTCAGGGGGCTAGTCGATGGTTACTCGCCGCGAGCGCGTCGTCCTCGAACTGGAAGACAACTTCTCTCGGGGGATCGCCCAGGCTGCTGTGGCGACGAAGGCGTTCGAGCGGTCGCTGCGAGACCTCGACGGGACCTCGACGCGTTCTCGCGGGAGCATGGACGGCCTCGACGGCGAGGTTCGTCAGGTCTCGCGCTCCTCGCGCGAGGCTGACCGGTCGATCAACCAACTGACTGGCCGGCTGCGCCTGCTGACCGACGTGGCGCTGACCCTCGGGCCCGCGCTGGTCCCTCTCGGCGGCGGCGCCATCGTCGCGGTCGCGGGTCTTGCCGCGCAGTTCGGCGCGCTCGCGGGCGGTATCGGCGTCGCCATCGGCGCGCTCAACGGCGTCGGCGACGCTCTCGACGCGCTCAACGAGTACCAGCTCGAGCCGTCGGCGGAGAACCTGGCGAAGGTTCAGGAGGAGTTCGCGAAGCTCGGTCCCGCGGGCGCTGACTTCGTCGTCTTCCTCGAGTCGATCACCCCGCAGCTCCGCGAGATGCAGATGCTCGCGCGCGAGGGGTTCCTCCCTGGCTTGGCCGACGGCATCGAGGACTTCCTCGCTCGCGGCACTCAACTCAACAACATCGTGAGCGACCTCGCGGAGGCTCTGGGCGACCTGTCAGCCCGTGCCGGCGACGCCCTCGGCGGTGAACGTTTCGACGCCTTCTTCGAGTACCTCGACAACGAGGCCGGTCCACTTCTGACCGAGTTCGGCAACTCCTTGGGCTACATCGCCGAGGGCCTCGCGAACATGATGGTGGCGTTCGCGCCTGCCACCGAGGACTTCTCGTCCGGCATGGAGTCCATGACCCGATCGTTCGCCGAGTGGTCCCGCGGCTTGCAGGACAACGACTCCTTTCAGGAGTTCCTCTCCTACATTCGGCAGAACGGACCGGCCGCGGTCGACTTCCTGGGCTCGTTCGTAGACGCTCTCGCGTCGGTGGTCGAGGCGGCCGCTCCCTACGGTCAGGCCGTCCTCCCGATCCTGACGAAGGTTCTCGACGTCTTCGCCTCGATCGCTGGCACTCCGATCGGCAGTTCGCTGCTGACGGCTGCCGCGGCGTTCGTGGCGTTCAACCGTGCGGCGTCGGTCGTGACGCCGATGGTGAGCAAGCTCGGCGACGCGCTGTTCCTCACCGATCGAGCGTTCCAGCAGACTGGCAACTCGGCGACCGCAGCGGGCGGTCGGATCGGGACTGCGTTCAAGTTCGCGGGCGTCGTGGCGGGCATCATGCTCGTGAACGAGGCCGTCAACACCCTCGGCAACTCGCTCGAGAGCGCCGACCTCGCACGAAACCTTGAGGCATGGGCGCGCGGCGCCGATGTCGCCGACTTCGAGTCGGTGGGCTACGACATCGAGGTCATGGCGTCGGCACTTCGCACTGCCGAGGAGCCGCTGCTGGAGTTGACCAGCGGCTTCGGCCTGCTGGGCGACACCGCCCGCGACAAGGCGGGGAAGAACATTGAGTCGCTGGACCAGGCCCTTGCGTCGCTGGTGGAGGGCGGCAATGCCGAGATGGCGGCGGCCGCTTTCGAGCGACTGATCGCCGCGGCCGTCGAGCGGGGCGTGGATGCAGACGAGGCCGCGAGCCAGTTCGACTCCTACGCCACGGCTCTGGACAACGCCGGCTCCGAGGCTGACGAGACCGCCGTGGTTCATGGCGAACTGTCGGGCCAACTCGACACGACGACCGGGTCCCTCGACAAGATGCGAAACGCCCTCCAGTCCGCGCGCCAGGACTGGAAGGAGCAGCGGCAGGACGCGCGCAGCGTCGCCGAGACCTTCTTCAACCTCGGGGAGTCACTCAACGATGCCGAGAAGTCCCTCGGCGAGTGGCTGTCCGAGATGGAGAAGAACGCCCGCGCCCTACAGGAGTTCCAGAGCAACGCCCGCAAGGCGGCCAAGAATGGCCTCGACGAGGGCCTCATCAAGTCGCTGCGCGATGCCGGCTCCGAGGGTGCTCTGCGAATGCGGCAGCTCGCGAACGCCACAGATGACGAGATCGAGCGCGCCAATCGCGCTTGGTACAAGGGCCAGGGGGCGGTCAAGGACTTCGTCAAGGAAGTCGGTGGCGTCAAGCCGAAGTACATCACCAAGCTTGAGGCGCAGATCGACGAGGCGCTGGCCGAGATCGCCCGGCTCAAGCGCGAACTGAACATCCCTGACGAGCATGTGAACGTGTGGGTTACTCGTCGCACGGTCAACGGCGGCGGCATGGGTCCTGTGCCGGCCGGCGCCGATGGCATGACGGTGCCTGGCCCTCGCCGACCCTACGGCGACAAGGTGCTCGCTTTCATCGCTCCCGGCGAGGAAGTGATCTCCAATCGCTACGGGCAGGCCGACCGACACCGCTCGCTGCTGAAGGCGATCAACGCCAATCGCTACGCAGACGGTGGCACCGCTGGAGGGCCTCGCTTCGGCCCGAACAACCCCTTGTCCGGCATCGGCCGCGACTTCCTCTCGGCCAACGAGCTGGGTGTGCGCCTGTCGAACCTGACGCTGCGGCAGCTCGCGGCTGTGGGCGCTGACATGGAGCGCCTGGGCAAGGGTCCGCTGGCGAAGTTGGCGAAGGCGCTGGAGAAGGCCAGCGACCTGTCGGAGCAGGAACTCGAGGCCAGCAAGCGGAAGCTCGAGGCGCTGCGGGATGAGCGGGACAGCATCGCGGCCACGGTTGAGGCGCGGCTCAAGACCGCTGACCTGTTCGGCCAGGGCAACAGCGCGCAGTTCACGATGAGCCGGCCCGACAACTGGGCTGAGATGTCTGAGCAGGCGCAGGCTTCGTTCCTGCGGGCTCAGTGGTCGATCGGTCAGTCTCTCGGCTACGGGCAGACCCAATCCCCGGTCGACATCTTGCGTGCCGACTTGGCTCGCGCGCGCGAGGAGCGGGAGATGATCCAGCGCCTGCGGAAGCGCGGCCTGTCTGGCGACGCGCTCCAGTACGCGATCGAGTCCGAGGGTGGGCTGGAGGGCGCGCTGGAGTTGTCCCGCCGCGAGCTCAAGCAGTTCGAGCGGTTGTACGACAAGCGCGACCGCGTGGCCGGCGCTGTCGGCGACTTGGCTGGCAACGCTGTCCTGGGGCAGGAGATTCGCCAGCAGACCCGCGAGGTGCGTAGGCAGACCGACATCGTGCAGGCCATCCGCCAGGAGGACCGCGACACCAATCGTCGGCTCGAGCGCATCGAGAAGATTCTCGCCAAGGCGCCCCGCGAGACGGGCGACGCGGTCGGCAACGCCGTTAACGGCGCAGCCGGCCGCGGCCAGAGCCAGCGGCGACCGGGCTAGAGCATTCCGAGGTTCATCCGCAGATCAGAGTCTTCCGCGAGGTCCCTGTCGAAGACGAAGCGGATGGGTGTGGAAGCCGGAACCCACTGAACGCCGTAGCCCGGCGTCGTCGGCTGCTCACCGTCTGCGGCGGGAGCGCTGCCGAAGTAGACCCAGCAGCCACGCCGGTCCGACTGGAACGCCGCGTGCACGTCGACCAGGAAGTCGGCAAGCAACTGGTCGTCATCGAAGTCGATGGAAGCGCTTCCAAGACCCGGAGAACCGAAGACCACTTTCGCCATGCAAGGAGCGTGCCACATGATCGCGACTTTGGGCCGGGTCGATGGCTGAGACATATGGGCTGGAGTTCGGCGACCTGAACTGGTCCCCGTGGGCTCAGATCGGCGAGGTGCAGGTGCGGGTCTACGGCCTGCGCCGCGGTCGCCCCGTTCCGGTGACTTCGGTGGTGGACTCGCTGATTCAGGACGGCTCGTTCGAGCGGCTGGATCGGCACGACAACCGCGAGCAGCAGGTCATCCTCGCGATCGAGTCGTCTGACTCCCTGGCGCTGGCCGAGTACGAGGCCGCGATGTTCCTGGAGGCGCAGAAGCCGCGCAACGAGTTGCGGTGGACCCCGCCGGACGGGTTCGGCGCAACGGGCGTGTTCGACGTGCTGTGGGCCGACCTGGAGTTCCTCGACACCGACATGTGGGATCTCGAGGAGGTCCAGCTCGGGCGCCGCAACTACCTGCTGACGTTCCGCTGCCTCCCCTTCGCCCGCTCGGTCGACCCGTTCACGGTCACCGGCGTCACCTCGACGGGCACGACGACGACCACGATCAACGACGCCACGTCGGCGACCGGCTGGTCTGCTGTGGGCGGCACGTTCGGACAGTCGGGTAGCGAGGTCGCCGTCGAGGTCGAGGCTGGCACCTTCGTGGACACGGGGTCGCTGATCTATGCGCCTGCGTCGCCGGTCGATATGACCAGTCGGCCCTATCTGCGGGTGACGTGGCGCCCCGACGGCCTGTACGCCAACGACCCGGGGCCGACGGTGTTCGCTGACGGGGTGTCTCTGGCGCGCCTGGCGACCGAGTGGCTCCCGTCCGGCAAGGCCGTGTCGACGTTCGCGTGCCCGGATGCGTCGGTGGATGTGTTCCGGATCAAGTCGCCGCGTATGGCTGCGATCGTGGGAACGTCGACGACCGGGTCGTTCAAGGTCGACAAGCTCGAGAAGTCCGACGTCGCACCGACCACGACGACGCTGCGGCAGAAGGTGACGGCGGTCAACGTGCCGGGCTCGGCTCGCACACCGGTGTCGCTGTCGCTGTCGCACGAGACCGACGCGCTGGGCGACGTACTGATCTACACCTCCCCCGCGCTGGCCGCTGGGTACGTTCCTGCCCTGTCGCCGTTCGCGACCTCGTCGGGCAGCACGGAGGCTGGCAACGTGTCGGGGCGGAAGTGGACCAACTTGGTCACCTTCGATGTTCCGGCTGCGATGCTGCCGCGGGGCTCGTTCCAGCTGGTGGTGCGGTCGCTGTCGGGGTCGGCGATCGGTCGCACCGTGTTCACCTCGACAGCGAACACGCGTCTCAACGGCGTGACCCAGGCGCCGACCTTGACGGAGGTGGTGTCGGTTCCGCGGACCTCGAACACGGCCTACCGGTACGTCAACCTCGGCTCGTTCGAGCTGCCCCCCGCGTCGGTCCCTGAGACCTCCAGCGCCCTGGTGCGGGTCACCATCGACACGGATTCCAGCGAGACGATCGACGAGGCGTGGCTGTTCTACCTCCCCGACGATGAGTCCGCGCACGTGTCGCAGATCCAGTGCGGCACGGGCACACCGTCGGCCGGCGGCCCTGCCAGCCGGGTGTGGCTCGACTCGCCGTCAGTCGAGAGGGAGTACCCGGCGGCCTACATCGGGACCGCGGAGGACCGCGCCGACGCAGTGTCGCCCTCTGGCGTGCCTTCGAACTGGGACGAGCACCGGATGGTTGCGGGCGAGAACCTCGTGTTCGCGGTGACCCCCGGCGCCCTAGACGCTCTGGTGAGCGTCACCGGCTACGCGGCCTGGCACACCCACCCGGCCGACCCGGCGGCCTGAGATGGCGCGGCTCAGGGTCGGGGGACAGCTGCTCCACGAGTTCACTCGCGTGAGCGGGCTGCGGTGGCGTCACGGCATCGATGGTGGCTGTCTGAGCGCGGAGTGGACTGTGTCGCGGCGCCCGTCGTCGATGACGCACCCAGCGTTCAAGCGGGGCGCGCTCGTCGAGGTCTTCCACGGCCTACAGCGGGTGTGGGTCGGCCGGCTCTCGGAGCCGGGCGACGACACCTCGCAGCTCTACGCAACGGGCCTGCTGGCTCAGGCAGACGGCTACATGGCGTTCGACGGGACCGCGGTGACCGACGACGTGGACGACGCGTTGACGTATGCGACGGCGAACGGGCTGTCGTTGACCTACCTGGGCGACGCGCCCGCGAACGTGGTGCCGGCCGAGGAGCCGCAGAAGCTCGGTGCGTTGATCGCGATGCACGCCACCGCGAACAGTGTCCGTGCGACGGTGCGTGCGGATGGGATCCTGCGGTGGGAGGCCGACCCGACCACCCCGACGCTGGCGATCCTGCCTGGTGTGGGCGTGCTGGGGCGGGCCGACGAGGACTTCGCGACCCGCGTCCAGTGCCGCTACATCTCCAGCGTCGCCGGCACGCCTCCGGTACCTGACGGGTATGCGGTGGCGGAGAAGATCAACGCCGACGCCGAGGCGGTCTACGACAGGTCAACGCTGTACGTCGACATCACCGACCGCGGCCTGTTGACGGCCACGGAGGCGGGCTGGATCGCGCAGGGCATCCTCGACAAGTTCGGCGCCCGCCTGTCGTTCACGAGTGGGGTGACGGTGAACAGTCGCCAGCTCGTGACGGTCGGTGGTGGCCGGGTGGCGCTCCAGACGATCCGTGCGGGTCAGATGGTGCGATTCCTGGGCGCTCGGACGCCGTCGAGCTTCGCTGGCGGCGCGTTCGACGTGGTGATCGGCTCGACGGACTACACCGACGGCTCGGGCGAGATCACGCTGAACCCGTTGGGTCTGGTGCCTCGCACGTTGGCCGACATCATCGCGTCGGTGCCCACGATCCACACGGCGCTGAACCCGATGCCTGGCGCTGGGGCGGTGCAGGCCGCATGAGCGCGGTGGTGATCTCGGGGCCGTTCGTGCGGTCGGTGAACGTGGACATCGTCAACGCCGCTGGCCTGACCGAGGTCGCGTGCGTGCGGATCGACCGTGACGGCGTGTGGTTCGCCGAGCCCCTGACCGGCGCCGACGAGTTCGCGGTCCGCGAGTGGCTCTCCAGCCGCGACGACGCCGACCTCGCCTGGCGTGCCGCGTTCCGGGCGATCGCCTCGACCACCGAGGCGGGCGAGCTGGTCAACGGCTTCGAGATCCTGCGCGCCGGCATCCTCGGCGACCCGCTGCCCGAGCCGGTCTACGCGCCAGCCACACCCGACCCGCCACAGGAGGCGTGATGAAGACAGTGAGGATCGTCCTGACCAGGGGCGGCACCTTCGAGGGCGGCTTCGACCTGATCGACGAGGGCGGCTACCCGCTGGACTCCTCGTGGACGGGCCGGCTCGAGGTGCGGGACCGGATCGGCGGGACGCTGCTGTTCACCTTCGCCGACTCGGGCGCGGACGGGACGCTGACGATCGACGACTACGGCCACTGCCTGCTCGAGCTGCCGTCGTCGGTGACCGAGGGCATCCCGGCGACCGCTGACTCGCTGGGCAACAACTCCCGCGTCTATCTGGGCGGGCTCGAGGTGTGGCAGGCCGCCGCGCCGACCAACAGGTACACCGTCAACGACCTGCCGATGCGGGTCTTCGTGCGTCCGGAGGTAGTCACGGGATGAGTGAAGTCATCAAGGTCAATGGTCTGAACCTGACCCGCGAGGTGCAGGCGGCCCAGACTGCCGTCACCGACGCTGAGGCTGCGCAGACCGCTGCCGAGACCGCCCGGGCCGGCGCCGAGGCTGCCGAGACCGGAGCCGTCGCTGCGAAGACCGGCGCTGAGACTGCTCGAGACGAGGCCGTGGCGATCGTGATCGCCGACGCTGACGAGGCGATGGCGACTGCCATCGAGACCCCCGGTAGCCAGACGGCTTCCGCTCTTTCGGCCTCGATTGCCCCGCGGGTGTTGGACCAGTTGGAACTCGTGCCGACATGGATCAAGGGCGACTCGTGGTCCGGCGGAGGCGGCTCGACGCGCGACGGCACGCTGTTCTGCGACCGGGTGGTCGCCCGCAATCGGATGCTGTTGGTCTCCAAGATCATGCAGTCCGGCAAGCGTGCCGACGAGATCCTCGCCAGCATCGAGTCCACCTGGACGCCGAACGTCACCGGCCTGGTCCTCATCGCCGACGTGATGCTCAACGATGTCAACCAGTTCTCCGCCGACGACACCAACGGGCGCCGCACCACCAAGGAGGCGCTGCGTTCCATCCTGGCGAACCTGTCCGCCTGGTCGGTGCAGGGCACCGGATCGGCGTCGCTGTTCTACGGCCCCGGCTGGACCAGTGGCACCAGCGACGGCACCGCAGGTCGCTACGTTGATGTCGCTTGGACCGGCCCCGAGGCGTTCATCCGCATCGGATGTGTCACCGGTTCCGGTGCGACCGTCACGATCACCGACACCTCCACGGGCGCCACTGTCGCCACGTTCTCCACCGGCAACTTCCGCACCGCCTTCAATGGCGTGGTCCGGCTGTCGGGCTACAGCGCGGGCTCTCACACGGTGCGCGTGTCCGTCTCGGCCGCCGCCACCGTCGCCGGAGTCATCGTCCCGATGCCCGCGCCCCCGCTGATCGTGTGGAACAAGCCCGGTGACGTCAAGGACGCCCCCTATCAGGCCCGCCTGGACGGCTACCGCGCCGACTGCTCGGCCGTGGCCGATGGCTTCGCCAACGTGGTGCAGGTCGACGTGGACGAGGACTGGGACCCGGCGACCATGCTGCTGCCCGACCTGCTGCACCTCAACGACCTCGGCAACCTCTACACCGCCAACCGCGTGCAGACCGAACTCGTCGCCCGCCTCGGCGACGGGTTCGAGCAGGGAGTCAACGCGGTCACCCGACTCGACGCAGGCACCTACATCCCACCGACCCCGGCGTACACCACAGGCTCAGCCACCGCGCCCAGCCAGGTCACCGGCCTCGGCGCGACCGGCGGCCAGGGACAGGCCATCTTGACCTGGACTCGCGCCACCGACGGCGGGGCCACCCTGACCGGCTACTCCGTGCAGTACCGCGTCAGCGGTTCCGGCACCTGGCTCGACGCCCCCGACGCTGCCGCGAGCGCCACTGGAGCCACCATTACCGGCCTGAGCGCCAACACCTACGAGTTCCGAGTGGCCGCCAAGAACCCCGTCGGGACCGGCACCTATTCCTCGACCGCATCTGCCGTCGTCGCTGCCCCTCCGACCGTCCATGCGGCAGACGACTTCAACCGCAGCGACGGCCCGGTCGGCTCAACCAGCGTCGGCTCACTGGCCTGGGCCGCGCAGGGCGGCTCCTGGGCCATCGCCAGCAACAAGTTGTCTATGACCACGGTCTCCGGCTCCCAGCAGGTGCTCCTCGTCAACACCGGCCAGACCGACGGCACCGTGCAGGCGACGATGAGCGTCTTCCAGAACACCGGCGTCTGTATCGCCTTCAACAGCGCGGGCACCCAGGGATACCTCGTCTACTCCGACTCCTCGGGGCGAGTGACCCTCGTCAAGCAGACCGCCTCCGGGGCCTACACCACTCTCGCTCAGAGCGCGACGGGTGTAGCGCAGGCTGGCGACGCCATCGCCATCGTGAAGAACGGTTCCTCGCTCGCCGTCAAGCGCAACGGCACCCAGATCCTCACCGCCACCGACTCGGCCTACTCGGGCACCTACAGCGGCGTGTTCAACATCAGCGCCGTCCACGCGCAGGCGTGGGACGACTGGTCGCACAGCAACGCCACGTCGTAGGACACCCCTACGGACGGGAAAGACTGTCATCGTGAAGGCACCTTTACAGGATCGTCAAGCGGTGCTTTCATGGTCCTGTGAACGTAGACGAACTGCTCGCACAGCGAGCCACGGTGGCCGAGTTCGCCGCCGCTCTCGACTTCCCTGAGCAAGTCCTCGCGGACTTCCTGGCCGAGAGCGACGAGCAGCCCGACGAAGACGGGCGCTTCCCGGTCGTCGTCCTGTCCGACGCAGTGGGGTCCATCCAGACCGACCTCTTGGACGAGCTGGTCGCCGCACACGAGAACGTGCAGGCCCACAGTGACTACCTGCGGCAGGCGAAGCACGACCTCCAACGGCTGGTGCGCGAGTCCCTGACCGGCGGCCTCTCGGCGGCGGACGTGTCTGGGGCGCTCGGGGTCTCCCGGGCGCGGGTCTACCAGATGAGGGACGGCAAGCGATGAGCCAGCAGCAAGAGACCGAGGATGGGTGGAGCCCCTTGGATGTGCGCGAACTGGATCGCATCGCTGAGGCGGTCGCCAGCGCGGACGGTGAGGACTTCAACGAGTACACGGCGCCGCGCTACCGGAGTCTCGCGCGGGCGGCGGTTCACGCTGCATCGGCTTGCATCTCCGACCGGATGACCAATCTCCCGCAGGGTGGCCGACACACCCGAGCGGGATGGACTGTCGCCGTCCTCGACAACATCGGGGACGCCGAGGTCGACGCTGACGATCCGGTCCTTCCGCCCGCAGCGCCGCACCACCACGCGGCGGGCGTGGCGTGCTTCCCCGCGTGCCCCGGATGGTCTACGCCAGCCCCGGACGGACGCGGCTATACGCCCGCAACGCCGTCAAGCTGACGGCACCTTTTCCCGAACGTCGGGATACCGTGCCCGGGTGCCACAGAAGCGAGGCATCCCCAGACCCCAGGACGTCGAGCGCATCCGCCACGCCCTGGAGATGAAGAAGCTCGCCGAGTGGGAGCTCACCCAGGCCGTCATCGAGGCCATGCGTCACGGCGGCTCCATCCGCGAGATCTCCCGCGAGACTGGGATCAGCGACTCCACCATCCTCCGGTGGCGCAAGGGCCAGGGACTCCCCACCCACGACGACCTGATCGTCGCACCCGCCCGTGAAGCACGTGAGCGGCTGTACGCCGCCTACCCCGGACTCCGCGACGCCTTCGAGGCCCTGCGGGAGCGGCGCGAAGCCGACTGATCCACCCGTCGGCATCTACCGACGGCACCCGTCCTGAACCTGTGTGGACGGGAAAGCGTGGCGATCATCGCCGCGCCTCGTAGCCCTGGCGACGGCCGCTAGGGACATACCCGCGACCGTCCGATCGGGTCTACGGTGCACGGGTGCCGCAGACCAAGCACCCACCCAGGCCGGAGGACGTGGAGCGCATCCACGCCGCCCAGGAGGCGCTGCGGGCCGCCGAGGAGGAGCTCAAGACGGCCGTGGCCGAGGCGCTCAAGCGCGGGGGCTCGATCGCGGAGACTGCGAAGGCCGCCGGCCTGTCGACCAACACCGTGCAGCGGTGGGGTCGGGAGCGCGGGTGGCCGACCAAGGCGCAGCGCGAGGAGTGGGACCGGCCGCGGCGTGAGCGCGAGGAGCTGTACGAGAAGCTCGGGCTCACCGAGGCCGTCCGTCTGCTCTCGGAGCAGGGGCTGGACGTGAAGCCACGGCGCGAGCCGTAGCGACAGCCGCCACGCATCGCGTAGTCTCGGAGGGCGTCGGGCCCGGTGGTCAGGTCAGGTTGGTGTTCCTTCAGCAGACTCCGGTCGTGGTCAGGTGACAGCGTGGCAGCTTCACTCCCCCGGCCCGACGCTCAAGCTCTCGTAGCCCAATCTGGTAGAGGCGCCGGGCTCAAGCCCCGGTAGTTGATGGTTCGAGTCCATCCGGGAGTACCTGTACGCCGGGCCTGACCTGCGGAAACAGGCGATCCACGCCTGACCTGTACGCCAGGGTCTGAACGCCTGGCCGCGAGCCCTGGCAGCCCGCCATTTACCTGTGTGGACGGGAATGGGTTGAGCCTCATCCCCACGATCTGACGCCCCGACCCACCGCTGCGGGTCACACAGCGGGGCGTCGAAACGCTGCCTGCCGCGCCCTCTCTACTCCCGGTCGGGGCGCGGCAGGTGGCATCCCCCACGACTCCCGCAAGGAGCCCCCATGTCCGACTCACGCGACGAACTAGTCAAGGCGCTCGTCGACCTCGAGATCCAAGCCGACCAACTCGTGCAGGAGAACCGTGAGGCCGGCAGCCTGTTCGTGTGGGCGCAGCAGAACCGCCTCGGGCTGCTGTGGACCCACGGCGTCGGAGCCGTCGCGGTCGGACTGCTGATGCTGTTCACCGGAGCCGCCTACAACGTCGAGGCCACCCTCGGACTCTGGACCCGCACCGCGTTCGCTGCGAGTGGGTTGATCGGCGGCGCACTCCTGATCTGCGGCCTCACCCGCCGCCCGCGCTCCATCCCCGCCGAGGCTGCCGGGCTCATCGTGCTCATGCTGTGGGACCTCGCCATCGCGGTCTCCTTCGTCTTCGTGCTCGCCGACAATCCGCCGGCGTTCGCGTGGCCCTGGCAGCACATCCCCCAGGAGTCCGCGCGCCCCTACCCGGTGGCTGTCTACGGCGTGCTGTTCGTCCTGCTCGGCGTCCACGCATGGACCCTGCGCGGCCTGTTCAAGCTCGGCCGCACGACACGAAGGGGCGCCGCATGAGTCCCCTGTGGCTGACCCTGACCAGCCTCCTGAGCATCCTGCTCGGTGCCGGCGGCGTCCTGGCGTGGGTGAAGTTCTTCCGCTCCGAGGCCCACGTCGCCGACGCCGGGATCGTCGACACCATCGCCTCGGCCAAGCTCAAGGAAGCCCAGGCCACCGAGGTCATCGCCGAGGCGTTCACCAACACCCTGTCATCGGTGCGGCAACTCGCCGAGGACCGCGCCAAGGAGAACACCGCCCTGCGCATCGACCTGTCGGAGGCGCAGAAGGAGATCGTCGGGCTCAAGACCGACGTGGACGGCCTGCGTCGCCAGCTCGGCGACGTCCTGCACTTCCTCTCCGACCGCGGCGAGCACGGCGAATGGGACGAGCAGGCACTCGACGCCGCCCGCCAGCACGACCCCGCGTTCCCCGCTTGGCCGCCCGCTCCCCCCGGCCCCTGACCATCCGACGCCGCCTCGCGCGGCTGATTGCAGGAGGCACCATGACGCTGCCCACCTACACCGTGTGGTTCCGCGGCTACCCGGCCTGCCCCTGCCTCGCTGAGTGGCTGCCGGTCTACGAGGCCGAACTGCAACGCCTCGGCGTGCTGAGCGGGTCGCTGCGGATCTACCAGCTCATCGGCGGTGCCAGCGCGTCGGCCGGGACGCATTCCAACGGCGGGGCGTTCGACATCTCCGACCTCGTCGGCGACCTCGACGTCTGGATCGCCCGACAGATGGGCGCCGACGCCACCTGGGCACGCACCGCCGCGCAGGGCTTCACGCCCCACCTGCACGGCGTCCTCACCGGCTGCCCACACAACGCCCCCGCCCGCTACCAGATCGACGCCGTGCGCTCTGGCGGCAACGGCCTCGGCTCCGGTGGCCTTGGCGGCGTCGACGACGGACCCCGCCCACTCTCCGGCCGCACCTGGCGGCAGGGCATCGAGTGGGCCAAGCAACGCCAGGAGGACGACATGACCCAGTACGCCGACCAACTCGACGGCATCGACAAGAAGCTCGACGCGCTGCTCAAGGGCCAGGACAAGGCCCGCCGTCAGAACGCCGCCATCCGCGGCAAGGTCACCAAGCTCGTGCAGAAGGGGTCCGCCACCCGCGCCGACCTCGCCGAACTGCTGGCCGCCATCGACAACGACACCGAGGAGTCCTGATGTTCACTCGCGCCTTCTGGTCCGCCGCCCTCGAGCGGGCCATCAAGACCGCCGCCCAGTCCGCCGTGCTCGTCATCGGTGCCGACCAGTTCGACGCCCTGGCCGTGTCGTGGCCCGAGGTCGGCGGGTTCGCGCTCGGCGGGTTCGTGCTGTCGGTCCTCACCAGCGTCGGCTCCGATGCCATCAGCAGCAAGGACGGCCCGTCGCTGACCAACAGCGAGCACCTGGGCTGACCATGCCCACCCTGACCACGCTGCTGTGGAACGCGCACGCCAACAGCGCCACCCAGCAGCGCCGCGTCGTGCAGTGGGTCGACCGCTGGGTGTCCGACAACGATGTTCAGCGGATCGTGCTGCTCGAGGCCAAGGGCGCGCGTCCGGCTCTGCGTGAGTGGGCGCGCACCAACGGCTTCCGGCTCTACCAAGAGCGCGGCAGCCGACTGCGCGCCGACGAGCGCGGAGACACCGCCGTGCTGATCCGACGGCGCGGCAAGGGCGCGATCAAGGTCAAGCGCCAGTGGACCGCCGTCATGGACCGCGCGTGGGTCGTCGTCTCGCACAACGTCTGGCACCGGCCGCGACGACACCGCCGCCTCGTGCTCGACGTCGCCGGCAAGCGAGTCCGCACCAGCGCCGAACACTGGCCCACCCGCACACGCCCCAACGCCGCCGCCTGGGCCGAGTCCTACGACTCCGCGCTCAAGTTCCTGCGACGCCCCGGCCTCGCGCTCGTCGACGGCGACCTCAACGCCGACTACCACGCTGCCGCACGCCTCGCTGACGAGGTGGGCGGCAGGGTCAAGGGCGAGCGTCCCGACTGGTGCATCCTCAACCAGCGGCGCCGCATCAACGTGATCGAGCTCGGCGAAGGTGGCTCCGACCACTGCGCGCTGCTGGTGACCGTCGTGCTCTGAGGCTTATGACCGGCCCACATCAGGCCACAGGCTTACGCCCCCGCTCTGCTACGGCAGGGCGGGGGCGTTCTGTGTTGTCAGGGCTGGTCGGGCGGAATGACGCGGACCAAGTGCTCCTCGAAGGTGGGCAGGGTGTCCCACGATTCCCAGCCGCACCCGGTGCATGTATCCAGCGAGTCGGGGCCGTTACTCACTCGGCGGTGCGCTTCTTTCTCGGTCGTCACTTGTCCTCCCAGCAGGGCCGCACGTCGGGCCAGTAGACGGTTACGTCGGCGTCCAGAGCGAACGTCGGACGGTCCTCCCACTTCCGGTCTTTCTCGGTCGACTCGCTCACAGCGCCCACCCCGCGTCGAAGTCCTCGTGGTCGGCGTACACCGATGCGAGGGCTCGGAGGGTTGGGCAGGGCCAGATCGTGGGGTACTCGTCAGGCACTCCGCAGGCCGCGCAGTAGTCCGCATTCTTGTCCGGCCACTGATACCCGACGTGGAGCGCGTGCTCCTCCACCACCCGGCGCTTGGCCTCGACCTCGCGGAGGATGCGGGCGGAACTTGCGAGGACCGTCCGCTGCAACTCTCCGTAGACGTCCTCGGGCGCGTGCTTCCAGCGGTGGCCCGTCATGGCGTCGGCACCCGCCTCACGCGCTGCCGCCTCGTCCTCCGCGAGCCTTGCCAGGAGGAAGGCGATGGTCACAGTCGTAGTCTTGCTCATGGTGGCTCCTTTCAGCCGCCGTCGCCCCTCGTCACCCTGGCCGGTGGCGGGGGGCTCTATGTGTTGAGGGTACTCCTGTCCACCGACAGTGGGCGGTCACAATGTCGGCGCTCCCTGCTTGGCTCGACCCATGCTCGTCAAGGACCACATGCGCCTCCGCCTCGCCGGCACGCCCTACCGCTACCCGGCCCAGCGCGAGACCGACGCACTCGAGCAGCTCGGCGAGAACGCCACGACGTTCTGGCTGCGCGTCGACAGGCTCCTCGACGACCCCGAAGCGGTGGCCTTCTACCCGCAGATCGTGGGGCGGCTCAGGAGGTTGCGGGAGGCGCGGGCAGCGGCGCGGCGGCGGGTGGGGTGACGACCTCGCCCTGCACCACGTCCAGTGACGCCGACGGGTTCAGCAACGCCTCGAGGTTCCGCGCGGACTCGTCGCTCATGCCATCGATCATGCGTCCGTAGACGTTGATCGTCGTCCTGATGTCCTCGTGTCCGATGCGCCGCTGGATCTCCACGAGGTCGAATCCCGCGGCGTGACAGAGGGCGACGTGCGTGTGCCGCAGCCAGTACGGCGTCGGCTTGCGGTCCGCCAGGCCCGCAGCCTTCACGATCGGCTCCCAGGCGTTGCGCCGGAACGCGGTCGGGTTCCACGCCTTGCTGGTGTGCGGGTTCGGGAACAGCAGGTCCGTGGGCGCCTTGCCGATGACGCGCTGCGCCAACTTCGACGCCGCTGGCTCGAGGACCCGGATGCGCCGCGCCGCCGCCTCCGTCTTGCCGCCCTCGACCACGCCCTCGCTGCGACGGAAGACCCGGCGCATGGTCAGGAACGTCCCCGCCTGCGTCACCTCGACGTCGCCGACCTGTGGTGCCAGCACCTCCCCGAGTCGCCACCCGGTTCCTGCCATCAGCGCCACCACATCTCCGGCGTCGCGGTTGTCCGTGGCTTCGGCGGCTCGCAGGAGGGCGTGCAGCTCGGGGACACTCAGCCCACGCAGCGCCGCCTTCTTCTTCTTCGGCAGCTCCGTCTCCTTGCATGGGTTGTGCGTGACGTAGCCGCGCGACTTGGCTGACGCCCATCGGTACAGCCCGTGTAGGAGCGCGTGCCGGCCGCCGACCGTCTTGGCCCCCAACTTCGGCGCGAGCACCTTGTCGACCCAGTGCTGCACGTCCCGCTCGGTCACGTTCTCCGCGACCCGCTGCCCGAACGTCGGCTCGATCCACTTCTCGTACTGCCGGACGTAGTCGCGGTGGGCCTCGACCGTCATGTCCCGGCGCTTCCACTCCAGCCACTCGCGCGCCAGGTCGTCTACCGTGCGGGCCGCTGTCTTCTCGGCGCGGGTCAGCTCGAGCGCGCCATCCCCTCCGACGGCCTCCACGAGCTTGCGGAACCGCTCGGCTGCCTTGCGGTCGGCGAACGTCTTCGAGGTCTGTCGGTCGCCCCGCTGGAACAGCACGGCGTAGGTGGTCCCACGCGGACCTGACCGCTCTCGGATGCTCGCCATGATCACTCCTGACAGCCGGATTCGGCCCCTCTCGGACGATTGGAAACGACCGGAAGCGTCCCACGACCATTGACGAGAGTTTGACGCGAAAACGAAACTGGCCCCGACTCGCACTGTTTGTGCAGGTCAGGGCCAGTTTACCGTGGTGGAGCTGCGGGGAATCGAACCCCGGTCCTCGAGCGTCGAACGAAGTCTTCTCCGGGTGCAGTTCGTGATGTCGCTTTTCTCGGCCCCGGGGCTGGCACGAACACCTCCCCGACGGGCTCAGTCAGGTTTGAGTCCCGGTCAGCCACCCTGACAGCAGCTGACAAGCAAGTCTCCTAGTCGACGCCTCGCACCGGGCCGGAGACGGATACCCGGGGAGACGCTTCGATCACCGCTCAGGCGGCGAGAGCGAAGGAACTGCGCTTAGCGTTGGCAGTTATTGGTTTCCAGCGATCGTTTACGAGATGACGCTGGCTCCTCGACCCGCTTCTCTTCGGACTAACGTCCCAAGTCGAAACCGATCAGCCCCTCTTGAGTTGTGCACCCATCCTAACGGCCCGGGTCCAGCGGGTATTCCGGCCCGGCCCCCACCAGCGCGGCCGCGTTGTGCCAGCACACCGTCCGCAGCCAGTCGTCGCCCAGCCCGAGCCGCTCCAGCGACTCCAGCTGGTGCACGTAGGGGTACGGGATGGTCGGGAAGTCGGTGCCCAGCAGCAGCCGGTCGCGCTGCCGATCCAGCCGGTCGAGCAAGCCGTCGGCGTACGTCGGTGGGCCGCCGTGCGCGTCGCCGAGCTCGAAGTCGGTGAACACCATCGTGGTGTCCAGCCGCACGCGCTCGAAGCGGTCGGCCAGGTCGAGGAACTCGGTGAAGTCCGGCGCGCCCATGTGCGCCACCACCATCGCCAGCCCCGGGTGCCGCTCGAGCACCCGCGCCGAGGACGAGTGGCCGGTGTAGTCGTTGCCGACCGGCGCGTGCCCCGCGTGCACGACCACGGGCGTGCCGGCCTCGGCGAGCAGCGCCCACGCCGGGTCCAGCGCCGGGTCGTCGAGGTGGAACTCCCCCACCTGCACGTGCACCTTCCAGATCTCCACCCCGGCGGCGATCCCCTCGGCGACGTACGCCGCCACGTCGTCCTCCGGGTAGAGCGTCGCCGACCACAGCGACTCGGGGACGTCACGCTTGAAGCCCGCCGCCCACTCGTTGAGGTAGCGCGCGATGCCCGGCCGGTGGGCGTAGGGCAGGGTCGAGAACCGGCGTACCCCGAGCGCGCGCAGCTGGGCCACCCGCTCCTCGACGCTACCGCGGTAGCGGATCGGCCACTCGCGCCCGAGCTTCGGGCCGGCGTTGTCGAACTGCTCCCAGACCTTCGCCTGCACCGGCGGCGGCAGGAAATGGGTGTGCACGTCGAGCAGCCCGGGCAGGCCCAGCCGCTGCCAGAAGGCGGTGGTGCGCTCGACCTCCTGCTCCCAGGTGAGCTCCTGGCCGAGGTCGGTGTCAGTCACGCATGCCCTTGAGCCGGCGCCCGACCTCGACCTCCACCTCGCGCTTGGCGGTGCGCTCGGCGATCGACTGCCGCTTGTCCCACGACTTCTTGCCCCGGGCCAGCGCGATCTCGACCTTGGCGCGCCCGTCCTTGAAGTAGAGCGCGAGCGGGACGACCGTCAGGCCCTTCTCGTTGACCCGGCGCTCGATCTTGTCGATCTCCTCGCGGTGCAGCAGCAGCTTGCGCTTGCGGCGCGCGGAGTGGTTGGTCCAGGTGCCCTGGGAGTACTCCGGGATGTGCACGCCGTGCAGCCACGCCTCACCGCGGTCGAGGTCGACGAAGCCGTCGACGAGGCTGGCGCGGCCCATCCGCAGCGACTTCACCTCGGTGCCCTGCAGGACCAGGCCGGCCTCGTAGGTGTCCTCGATGGCGTAGTCGTGTCGCGCCTTCTTGTTCTGCGCGATCATCTTCTGCCCCTGCTCCCTGGCCATCCCGCCATTCTCGCAGGGAGGCTCAACCGAGTTGGTGAGGGCGGGGTCTCGAGGCTCGGGCGTGGCCGCCCTCGCACCTCGACCAGCACATCCCTGCCGACGACCGCGCCGCGCGCGACCCGGTCGCCGACGTCGTACCGGTAGCCGTAGGCGTGGTTGTAGACCACCGTCAGCGACTTGCCGTTGACCCGGCCCAGGGAGAGGTAGAGGCGGTTGCCGTAGACCTCGGAGTAGTACTTCGCGATCACGGTGCCGGTGCCCGACGCCCTGAGCGGCTCGCGGCAGGCGACGCCGAAGTCGGTGCCGTCGTGCATGCCCCAGTACTTGTAGATCGGGTGCGTGCGGTAGCCGAAGGACGAGGTCACCGGCCCCGCGACGGGGCGCTGGAGGAAGCCCGAGGGCTGGGCGCTGACCGAGCTGCCGCGGGAGGCCCGAGCGGCGGCGAGGATGCGCTGCTTGATCCGCGCCTCCTGCCGCTTGAGGCGGTTGAGGGCCTTCTGGTCCTTCATCTTCACCGCGAACGCCTTGCGCCGGACCTCGGCGCGCGTGGTGGCCAGCTCGCGCACCTCGTCACGTACGGCGACGGCCTGGGCGGTCAGCCGGCGGATCTTCTCCAGGTGCTGGGCGGCCTTGCGGCGGTCGGACGCGACCTCCTGCTTGGCCGTCTGCACCTCGGTCTCCCGGGTCTGCAGCAGCAGCTCGGCGGCCTCGAGGTCGTCGTACATCCCGGTCTCGCGGCTCATGATCGCGCCGGTGGCCGCCTGCTGGCGGGTGAGGTCCTCTGTGGAGCGGCTGTTGAGGAAGCTGGTGATGGTGGCGAGCTCGGGGCTGCCCTGCATGTAGGAGTCGGCGACCCGGTCGCGCACGACCTGGTGCTGCGCGGCGAGCGCGGCCTGACCCTCGGCGAGATCGACGCGCGCCTGCTCGAGCCGGTCCTCGGCCTTCGCCAGCTTCTCGGCCATCCGAGCGTCGCGGGTGCGCGCGTGGTCGAGCCGCACCCGGACCCGGCTCAACCGGCCCTTCGCGCGGTCGAGGTCGGCACGCGCCGACTCGGCCTTCGCCAGCGCCTTGCGGGCGGCCTCGCTGGAGTGCTCCAGGTCGGCGGCGGCACCGTCGAGCTTCTTCTGGACCTTCTTCTGCTGGTCCTTCAGGTCGTCAGCGGCCAGGCTGAACTGGGCGGAGGGAACGGACATGGCGCCCAGCGCCAGGGCACCGGCCGCTGCGGCCGCTGCCAGGCGCTGACGGGAGGCGCTGGGGAAGAAGCGCACCGTGGTCTGCCTTCGAGCTTCGGGGAAGAGGTGGGAATGCGCCTCGACGTTACGGCGCTCGGGTCAGACTTTGACGTATTTGCGGGTCAGCAGGAGTGTCGGCACCAGCGTGATGACCGGTCCGGCGATGCCGACCACGCCCACGGCGTACGCCAGGTCTGCCCAGTCGACCAGAGGGAAGACGGTGAACCCGGAGTAGCGCTCGATGACGACGAACTGCTCGAACGCCACCAGCGCACCGGCGGCCAGCGCCACGCCGACCACCGCGGTGACCAGCGCCTCGAGGAGGAACGGCAGCGCGATGTAGAGCGTCGAGGCGCCCACCAGGCGCATGATCGCGATCTCCTTGCGGCGTGCGAAGGCGGCCAGCCGGATCGTGTTGGCGACCAGCAGCAGCGCCGCGAGCCCGAGCACGCCGGCGACGATGAGCGCCGCCCGCTGCAGCCAGTCGACGATGCCGGTGATCTGCCCGACGGTCTCGCGCTGGTCGACCAGGCGCGCGACACCGTCCAGGCCGACGACCGCACTGGTGATGCCCTCGAACTCGCGGGGGTCCTTCAGCGTGATCCAGATCGACTCCGGCAGGTCCTCGGGGCGCAGGATCGCGTTGGGCCCCTCGAAGCGGTCGGCCTCCTCGGGGCCGTAGAGCTCCTTGGTCTTCTCGAACGCCGTCTCCTGGGACTCGAAGCGGTAGCCCGCGACCTCCGGGCTGTCCTCGACGACCTTCACGATCGCCTTCTTCTGCGCCTCGGTGACCTCCCCCAGGCAGTCGGGGTTGTTGTCGTTCTTGCGGCACAGGTACGCCGTGATCTCGAGCTCGCTGCCGAGCTGGTCGTTGATGTGGTCGGTCTGCCTGTTCAGCAGCGCACCGAAGCCGACGAGGCTCAGCGACACGAACAGCGTCAGCACCACCGCGAGGTGCATCGAGGTGTTGCGACGCAGCCCCTGGCCGAGGTTGGAGAGGACGTAGCGCATGGAGGGCGGGAGCTCCTGGGTCTGGGCGGGTGGTTCCGGTGCGGGTGTCGGCTCGGCGAGCGGATCAGTGGGAGAAGCCGTAGACGCCGCGGGCCTCGTCACGCACCACGCGGCCGTGGTCGAGCTCGATGACGCGCTTGCGCATCTGGTCGACGATGCCGTGGTCGTGGGTGGCCATCAGGACGGTCGTGCCGGTCTTGTTGATGCGGTCGAGCAGCTTCATGATCCCGACCGAGGTGGCGGGGTCGAGGTTGCCCGTGGGCTCGTCGGCGATGAGGATCATCGGCCGTCCGACGTACGCGCGGGCGATCGCGACGCGCTGCTGCTCGCCACCGGACAGCTCGTCGGGCAGCCGGTCGGCGCGCTCCTGCAGCCCCACGAGCTCGAGGGTCTCGGGCACCAGGCGCTTGACCTCGCGCGGGGACTTGCCGGTGACCTGGAGGGCGAAGGCGACGTTCTCGGCGACGGTCTTGGACTGCAGCAGGCGGAAGTCCTGGAAGACGGTGCCGATCTGGCGACGCAGCCGCGGGACCTTCCAGCCGGCCAGGCGGTTGATCTCCTTGCCGGCGACGTAGACGCGGCCGGAGGTGGCGCGGTACTCGCGCAGCACCAGGCGCAGCGCCGTGGACTTGCCGGAGCCGGAGGCGCCGACGAGGAAGACGAACTCGCCCTTCTCGACGTCGACCGACACCTGGTCCAGCGCCGGGGCCCCGGCGCCGGGATAGGTCTTGGTGACCTTCTCGAAGCGAATCACCCGAGCGAGACTACGGGCTGACCCCAGCCGGACCCCGCTCCCCGGCCGCGTCGGGTCGATCACGTCGCGGGACGGGCACCCGGGCGCCGGGGCCGCGGTCCGTTCCCCAGCTGAAGACCTCGTGAAGCGGACCCGGTGCGCCGGCTCCGTCGATACCCTGAGGACCGCGCGCCCCTGCTCCCTCGGGCGCGCAGGCTGCTCGAAGGGAACACCGATGTCGCCGTCAGGCTCGAGGGTCGCCCGGAGCGCCCTGTCCACCGTCCTGCTCACCACCGCCCTGGCGCTCGGTGTCAGCAGCGCACCCTCGATCTCGGCGCCCGCGCCGGGTGGCCCGGCCTCCGACGGGCCCGGTACGGCGGCGCCGGACCTGCTGCCGCGCACCGTCGCCGGCCGTGAGGCGCTGCGGGTCGTGGGTGACGACCTCGCCGCCGTGGCCGAACTCAACGGACGCTCCCCCGCCGAGCTGCGCTCGATGCTGCTCGAGGAGCCGAGCCTGGTCCTCACACCGGCCGGACGCCTCGCCTACCGCGACGTGCTGGCCGACCGCTCGGACCCCAGCAGCAACCCGGCCCGGGCCACCTTCCCGGAGTCCCAGACCTTCTCGCTCCACAGCCGCCCGGGGAGCCAGCGCACGATCTTCCTCGACTTCGACGGCGCCGCCTCGTTCGGCTCCTACTGGAGCACCAGCACGGGCACCGTCGACGGCTTCTCCCTCGACGACGACCCCGGCTTCAACGCCGCCGAGCACGCGATCATCCAGGAGGTGTGGCAGCGGGTGTCGGAGGACTACGCCCCCTTCGACGTCGACGTCACCACCGAGGACCCGGGACAGGCCGCCATCACCCGGAGCGGGACCAGCGACCAGGTCTACGGAGCCCGCGCTCAGATCACCGGTGACGTGCAGGCGCATGCCGACCTGTGCGGCAGCCAGTTCTGCACCGGCATCGCCTACATCGGCGTCTTCGACGAGCCCCAGGAGCACGCCGCCCTGCAGCCCGCCTGGGCCTTCACGGCGTACTTCGACGACGCCGCCTCCATCGCCGAGACCGTCAGCCACGAGGTGGGCCACAACCTCGGCCTCGACCACCACGGCAGGGGCAGCGACGACTACTACGCCGGCCACGCCAACTGGGCGCCCATCATGGGCTCGGGTCTCAAGCCGGTCATCCAGTGGAGCAACGGCTCCTACTCCGGTGCCACCAACGGCGGCCAGGACGACCTGGCGATGATCACCGACACCAACCCCAACACCTTCGAGGGCGGGCTCACGCTGGTCGCCGACGAGGCAGGCAGCACCGTGGCGACGGCCGCCACGAGCGTGCCGAGCGCCGGGGCGCTGATCACCTCCCGCACCGACAAGGACGTCTTCGCCCTGGGCACCTGCACGGGCCCGGTCGCGGTGACCGCCTCGGCAGCACCCGTCAGCCCCAACCTCGACATCCGCCTGGACCTGCTGGACTCCGCCGGCACCGTCCTCGACACCGACGACCCCGCCTCCGACTTCGGCGACGGCAGCACCGCCGGCGGCATGGGCGCCGCGGTCTCGATCGACGAGGGCGCCGGCCGCGCGCTCTTCGCCCGGGTCGACGGCGTCGGCACCGGCAGCGTCGACACCGGGTACGACGACTACGCCTCGCTCGGCCGCTACACCCTCGACGTCACCTGCTCGGGCGGCACCACGGCCGACGTGCCCGGCCAGGTGAGCGGCCTGTCCGCGAGCTCGTCGGCCCCGACCACCGCGACCGCGACCTGGTCCGCGCCCGCCGACGACGGCGGGTCGAGCGTCACCGGCTACCGCGTCAGCCTCGTCGGCGGCGGCTCCACGCTCGTCTCCCCCGGCACGACCAGCCACACCTTCACGGGGCTCTCCCCCGAGACCACCTACACCGTGCAGGTGGCGGCGGTGAACGGCGAGGGCGACGGCCCGATCTCCAGCACCCAGGTCACCACCCAGGCCGAGGAGGTCGTGGAGCCCACCGACCCGCTGGCCGGTCCCACGATCAAGAAGGGCTTCTACAACCGCAAGGGCACCAAGCTCACGCTGAAGTGGAAGCCGGTCGACGACGCCGCCGGCTACCTCGTGGTCTTCACCAACCGGCGCGGGAAGGTCATGGACGTCTTCGACCAGGGCCAGCGGACCAAGGGCCGCATCGCGCTGCGCAAGGTCTCCAAGAAGGCCACGTTCGTGCAGATGGTGGCCTACGACCTCGACGGGAACATCGGGGACGACGGCAAGCGCTGGCGGCTCTGAGCCGACCGGCCCCAGTTGATCGGCTCAGTTGATCGGCTCAGCGATCGGCCCAGCGGCGTACCTGTTGGGCCGGGCCCGGCTCGAGGGTGAGGGTCAGGCGTCGGTCTTCTCGGCGCCTCGGCGCCAGCGGATGCCTGCCTCGAGGAACCCGTCGATCTCGCCGTCGAAGACCGGCTGCGGGTTGCCGGTCTCGTAGCCGGTGCGCAGGTCCTTGACGATCTGGTAGGGGTTCAGCACGTAGTTGCGCATCTGGTCGCCCCAGCTGGCGGCGACGTCGCCCTTGAGGTCCTTCTTGAGCGCGGCCTCCTCGGCCTTCTTCTTCGCCAGCAGCTTGGCCTTGAGGACGATCATCGCGGCGGCCTTGTTCTGCAGCTGCGACTTCTCGTTCTGGCAGGACACGACGATCCCGGTCGGGATGTGCGTGAGGCGCACGGCGGAGTCGGTCGTGTTGACCGACTGACCACCGGGGCCGCCGGAGCGGAAGACGTCGACGCGGACCTCGTTCTCGTCGACCTCGATCTCGTCGGTCTGCTCCAGCTGGGGCACGACCTCGACGGCGGCGAAGGAGGTCTGGCGGCGGCCCTGGTTGTCGAACGGGCTGATCCGCACCAGGCGGTGGGTGCCGACCTCGACCGAGAGGGTGCCGTAGGCGTAGGGCGCGTGGATCGCGAACTCCGCCGACTTGATGCCGGCCTCCTCGGCGTAGGAGACGTCGAAGACCTCGACGGGGTACTTGTTGCGCTCGGCCCAGCGGGTGTACATCCGCATCAGCATCTCCGCGAAGTCCGCGGCATCGACGCCACCGGCGCCGGAGCGGATCGTCACGATCGCCTCGCGGGAGTCGTACTCCCCCGACAGCAGGGTGCGGACCTCGAGGCTCTCGACCGCGGCCTTGATCTTGCCCAGCTCGCGCTCGGCCTCGGCGAGCGAGTCCTCGTCGCCCTCCTCGACACCGAGCTCGACGAGCACGCCGAGGTCCTCGATGCGGCCCTGGAGCGCCTCGAAGCGCTCGACCTGGCCCTGCAGGTCCGAGAGCCGGCCGGTCACGCGCGTGGCGTTGGCCTGGTCGTCCCAGAGGTCGGGAGCCGCGACCTGCTCGCCGAGGTCGGCGATCTCGGACTTCATCGCCTCCAGGTCGAGCACCTGCTCGATGGTGCGCATCGTCGCCTGGAGCTGCTTGATCTCGACGTCGTAGTCAGGGCCTGCCACAAGGGGGAAGCCTACGGCCCCGGCGTACGCCGGTCCTACTCGCGCCCCGGAGGGCGCCTCACTTCCGGCCGAAGACCTGCGCGAGGTACCACGTGCCGTCCTCGCTCTGCTTGGCGCCGACCCCGAGCAGGGTGAAGTCGCCGTCGAGGATGTTCCTGCGGTGACCGTCGGAGTCCATCCAGGCATCCAGGACGCCCTGCGGGGCCGTGAAGCCGACGGCGACGTTCTCCCCGACCTTGGTCAGACCGCACTTCTCGGCGATCGGCTCGAGCGCCTGGTGGAACATCCGCTCCTGCCGGGCCATCTTCCTGGCCTGCTTCTTCGCGAACCGCTTGACGCACGCGCGCTTGGCGAGCTTGTCCTTGTCGTGGTCCGCGCGGATGTCGTTGGTGAGCCGGTGGATGCCCTTCTGGAAGTTCGACGGGGTGCGCGCGCCCGCGGGCGCGGCGGTGAGCCCCACGCCCAGGAGAGGGGCGATGAGGAGGACGACGAGGAGACCCGAGAGGTGACGCATGCCCCCCAGGGTAGGAAGGGTCGGCGGCGATTTCCGAGCCCTCGGGCAATCTTTACGTCATCGCCACCAGGTGAGCCGGACGCTCAGGCGGGGCGGGCGACCACCACCACGTTGCTGCGGTACGCCGCTCCGTCCCAGTCCTCGCAGGTCAGCAGCACCAGGCGGGGCGGCCCGTCCTGGGCGAAGACCCGCTCGGCCTCGCGGGCCAGCTCGCCCTTGGCCAGGACGCGCACGCTGTCGACCACCCACCGCGTGCGGCTGCCCTCGCCCCCGACCACGACCCGGTCCCCGGGCTCGAGCATCTCGAGGTCGTCGAGCGCCCCTCCCCCGGTGTGCACCGTGTGGCCTGCCAGCAGGGCCCGACCCGGCTCGCCGGGAGCGGCGCCCCCGCCCCACCAGCCGACCCGCTGCGGGTCGGCCGGCGGGACGAGCACGTCACGTCGGGTGCCTACCGCGTCGACCTCGGTGTCGACGTCGAGCGCAGGGATGCTCAGCCGGGTGGGGTCACCCGGCCGGGAGGGCAGTCGCTTGGCCGGCGGTGGCGTCGAGGCCCGCATCGGCGTCCCGGTCGAGCCGCTGGAGCTGCTCGGGGTCGACGACACGCTCGCGGAGGGGTCCGAGGACGAGCCCGGCTGCTGCCACCACCAGAGAAGTCCGAGGACGACGAGCGACGCGGCGACCAGGGCCAGAGTTCCCGAGAGCCAGGACCGGCCCCGGTTGTCGGTGGCGGCCCGCACGCTGCCCGGCCTCAGCGACCGGCACGACGGGTCACCACGGCGGCCGCACCGGCGGCCAGGCCGAGGCCCAGCACCAGCAGCGCCCATGGCGAGCGGGCGAGATCACCGGCCCGGTCGAGGGCGGTGCCCTCGACACCCGCGTCGACCCCGGTCGGCACGGCGGAGCCGTCGGCCCCGGTGGTGCCGGCGGTGTCGCTGTCGTCGAGCGAGAGGGTCGTGCCCATCACGGCACCCTCCTCGCCGGTCTCGGCGTTGTCGAAGCCCTCGTCGGCCCCGGTCTCGTAGGAGGTGCCGGCGACGGCGGAGTCGTCGCCGTCCTCGCCGGTGCCCTCGTCCTCGGTGTCCGTGCCGGAGTCCTCGACCGTGCCGGGCTCGCAGTCCTCCACCCAGAAGACCTTGGTCTTGGTGTCGTTGCCCTGGCTGCGGGGCGTCGCCACGGTCAGCTTCACGTGGTAGCCCTGCTTCGGGTGCGGCTCGCCGTCGAAGGAGAGCGTGTAGGTCTCGCGCCCGTCGAGGCCGGTCTCGGTGCCGGCACCGGTGGCGCTGTCACCGCCCACGAACACCTCGGTGGGGCCGTCGACGCCCAGCGCCACGTCGGAGGTGGGCGCCTGCATGGCGAAGGAGACCTGCGAGACGACGTCGTCGCCCTCGTCGAAGCCGTACCACTCGACCTGGAACGTGCAGCCCGGGTGCGGGGTGTTGTTGGGGATGCGGTCGATCTCGCCGTACGGCGCGATCTTGACGGTGCCGTTGTTGCCGGCCGGATCCTGCTTCGCCTTGCCGGTCGCCTTGCCGGTCGCCTTGCCGGTCGCCGTGCCCTTCGAGGAGCCGTTGGACTTGCCCTCGGCCTTGCCGTTCGACTGGCTCTTCCCCTCGCCCGGGGACTTGCCGTTCGACTGGCCCTTCCCCTCGGCCGGGGACTTGCCGTTCGACTGGCCCTTCCCCTTGCCCTGGGACTTGCCGTTCGACTGGCCCTTCCCCTTGCCCTGGGACTTGCCGTTGGACTTCTTGCCGGGCTTGTCCGCCTGCGAGGCGGAGGTGCCCTGCTTGCCATTGCCCTTTCCGTTGCCCTGGTCGCCGGCGAGGGCGGCCACGGGGGTGGTGAGGACGAGTGCCGAGGCCACGGTGGCGGCGGCAAGAGGGCGCGCGAGGACGCGTCGAGACATGGGGGATCTCCTGAGGATGGTCGAACGGGGAGGGAGGCCTCTCGGCCACGGCGACAGCACCGTGCGGTGCAGCGCCGCGCGATCTCAGGTGTCCCCCACGGAGGTCCCGACTAACCACCCGGCCGGGTGAGACCCCTCACCCGATGGCCGCGTCCGCGGCCTCCGGCTCCCCCTCGGGACCCCGCCCCGGCGTCGGGGTGGTCCCTTGCGCGCGGCGGCACTCGAGCCGGCTCATCACCGGCCCTGCCGTGGCGCCGTGCACCACCACCGACAGCACGATGGTGAGCCCGACCGTCGACCACAGCCAGCCATCGCGGAAGTCGGCGACGTCGGCGCCGGCGTAGGCCAGGTAGTACAGCGAGCCGACGCCACGGACCCCGAAGAACGCGGTCGCGAACCGCTCGCGGCGGGTGAGCGTCCCGGTCCCCTCGGAGGGGGCCCGGACCGCCAGGGCGACCCACGCCGCCGCCGGGCGGATCAGTCCGACGACGGCGACCGCGACAGCGACCGAGCGCGAGTCCAGGTCCTCGAGCAGGCCACGCGTCAGCGCGATGCCGAGCGCCAGCAGCACGAAGAGGGTCAGCAGCCGCTCGAGCCGCTCGACGACCTGGTGCATGTCGCGGTGGTAGCTGTGGCGCCGTTCCGCCGCTCGGAACGTCATCGCGCAGGCGAAGACCGCGAGGAACCCGTAGCCCTGGGCAACCTCGCCGACGCCGTACGCCGTCAGCAGCGCCGCGACGGCGAGCAGCGGCTCCCCGCGCTCGGCGACGCGCAGCGCCGGATTGCCTGCCCGGAAGGCCACCCGCGCCAGGAGGTGCCCCACGAGCATCCCGGCGACGACACCGATGGCGGTCTTCCCGAGCAGCTCCCACGCGACCCAGCGGGCACCCCACTCGGTGACGGCGCCCTCGGTGGCGAGCAGGATCGCGGCGTACACGAAGGGGAAGGCGAGCCCGTCGTTGAGCCCGGCCTCGGAGGTGAGGGCGAAGCGGACCTCGTCGTCCTCGGTCTCCGACGCCACCTCCTCCTCACCCTCGGCGACCGTCGGCCCGCCGACCTGGACGTCGGAGGCGAGGACGGGGTCGGTCGGTGCGAGCACCGCGCCGAGCAGCAGCGCCACCGCGGGTGCCGCACCCAGGGTCCATCCGAGCAGGGCGACCGAGGCGATGGAGAGCGGCATCGCGATGCCGAGCAGGCGCCAGGCGGGTGACCAGGTTCGCCAGGAGGAGAGCCGCCGCAGGTCCAGCGGCCGGTCGATCGCCAGGCCGACGCCCATCAACGCGACGATCACGGTGAGCTCGGTGGCGTGCTCGATGAGGGCGCGGTTGTCCTGGGGGCCGATCGGCAGGTCCTCGGGCAGCGGCGTCAGCCCGATCAGCATGCCGGTGCCGATCAGCAGCATCGGCGTGGTCACCGGGGCACCGCGCAGCACCGCGGGCAGCAGCACCGCGAGGATCAGGCAGAGCCCGGCGACGAGATAGACGAGGTCGGCGCTCATGGCCCGAGGATGACCGACCTTGCGGTCGCGCAGTTCACCCGGGCGGCCGCGGTGGAGT
>NZ_LUPI01000055.1:0-13361 GCF_001627265.1 Nocardioides sp. REDSEA-S30_B4
GGGTGACGACGTCGCAATCGACATCTTCCCTGCTCAGGAGGGCACCTCGTTCTACGCCACGCTCACAGAGCCCGACGCAGCCGGTGGATCAGGGCTCAGGCATCGTTCATTGGGTTCACTGGCACGCCGATCGACGAGAAGGACCGCTCGACAGCGGAGATCTTCGGTGAGTACATCGACGTCTACGACATGACGCAGGCCATCGAGGATGGCGTGACGGTCAAGGTCTTCTACGAGCCGCGGCTCGCCCGGGTCGAGTTGCCGACCGAGGCGAGGGAAGCGATCGACGACGAGTTCGACGACGCAACTGTCGGGTCGGAAGAGGAGATCAGCGAGCGCCTCAAAACCAAGTGGGCACGGGTCGAGGCGATCGTCGGCTCGGAGAAGCGCATCGGGGAGTTGGCCTCCGACATCGTTGCTCACTGGGAGGCGCGCCGGGACGTGCTCGCTGGCAAGGCGATGATTGTGACGATGTCGCGGCGCATCGCGGTCGACTTGTATGACGCGATTGTGGCGCTGCGCCCCGACTGGCACAGCGACGATGACGCCGAGGGCGTGCTCAAGGTCGTCATCACGGGGAACGCGACCGACCCTGCGTCGTACCAGCCCCACATTCGCAACACCCAGGAACGCCGCGCCATGAAGGCGCGAGCGTCCGACGCCGCCGACCCACTTGAGCTCGTCATCGTCCGCGACATGTGGCTGACCGGCTTCGACTCCCCGCCGATGCACACCATGTACGTCGACAAGCCGATGCGATCCGCCGGGCTGATGCAGGCGATCACCCGCGTCAACCGGACGTTCAAGGACAAGCCGTCGGGCCTGATCGTCGACTACATCGGCATCGCCGAGAACCTCAAGGACGCGCTCGCGACGTACACCGACCGCGACAAGCAAGACCGGGCGATCGGCGAGGACGTTCGCTCTGCCGCGATCCCCGAGCTGATGGTCGAGCACGCCGTGGTCAGCGACCTGCTGCACGAGGTCGACTGGGTGAGCATCCTAGGCAGCGGCGGCACGAAGGCATTTGTCTACGCGGTCACCGAGGTAGTCGACTACCTGCTGGGCACCGAGGACGATCGCGATGGCGACGACCTGCTGTGGCAGGAGCTTCCCGGCGAGTTCGATCACGCTCGATCCGACGAGCCGTCGGTCAAGAAGCGGTTCATGGCCCACTGCGGCCGCCTCAAGCGACTCTTCGCTCTGGTTCCCTCATCGCCCGAGGCGAGTGCGATCCGCGACGACGTCGCGTTCTTCGACGCCGTGCGCCAGTCCATCGCGAAGATCGAAGCCGCCGACCGGACTGCCGACGGCGAGTCCGAGCTCGACACCGCCGTCCGCCAGATCCTCAGCCAGCACGTTGCTGGCTCCGGCGTCATCGACATCTTCGCCGAAGCCGGCCTCGAGAAGCCCGACATCTCCGTCATCGACGACGAGTTCAAGCGGAAGTTCGAAGAATCGGACCAGAAGAACCTCCAGCTCGAGGCCGTCCGCCGGCTCATCGCCAACGAGGTCAAGATTATCGGCAAGCGCAACGTCGTCGCCGGTCGGAAGTTCTCCGAGATGTTGTCTGAGGCGCTGAACCGCTACCAGAACCGGACCATCGACGCGGCCCAGGTGATCGCTGAGATCGTCGAGCTCGCCAAGGCGATCCAGGAGCAGCGACGGCGCGGCGAGGAGACCGGACTTACCGATGACGAGCTTGCGTTCTACGATGCGATGCTCACCAACGAGTCAGCCCGTGCAGCCATGGAGGACGCGACCCTGCGCGCGATCGCCCACGAGCTCACTGAGATCGTCCGCAACGACGCCAAGACCGACTGGCAGCTCAAGGACCAGGTACGCGCCAGGCTGCGCACCCGAATCAAGCGACTCCTCCTCAAGCACGGCTATCCGCCTGACCAGGAGCCGGCTGCTACCGAACTGATCATCAAGCAGGCCGAAGTCATCGCCGAGCACGACTAAGCGAGTGCCAGCCACCGAAGCCCTCTGGTCAGCTGGCGCGGTCGCTGGCTGACCTTGCCGTTCGTGCTGACGCCGGGTACGCGCTGAGCAACCAGCGAAGACGAGATGCTTCGGCTTCCGCTGCACGTAGTTCGCGGTAGGTCAACTCATCGCGATGGCTGTCAGCCTCGACATCCCGGAGCGCGGCATCAAGCCGCGACGATGCACTGAGTGCCCGTTTTCGACAGGCACTGGAGCAGAACAGAGCAGGGCGACCTCGCTGACCAGACCAGTGAACGCGGCCCGAGCAGTCCGGGTTGTCGCACCGCCGGCTGGCGTCGGTCGCCACCCTCGCATGCACATTTGACGACGGCATCCTTGTCACCGTTTCCAGTCCTGTCGGTTGCTGTGTTGTCGCGATTCCAGCGAAATGAAGGGAATCTCGGCGAAGCCGACCAAGTTCAAGGGTCTTTATTGTGCAGACAAGGCGCAGGTTTGTCACCTGCAACTCCATACAACTGCACTAGTGCAGTTGTCTCGTGCGGTGATGCGGTCGAGCATCCAGGGCGCTAAATGTGGGCGGCATGCTTGTCTCGGCCGTCCTGCCGGGCATACGCTCAAGCGGTCGGTCATGAGGCGGCGCGCTGAAGCACGAAGTAGGTGGAGGCGTACCCGCGGCAACGGGCACGCCCCCTGGTCGACTCCCGATGGACGCTTGAAAGCGAGGGAATCGCCTTGCCCGATCTTAGTCGTCGCGTCTGCCTGCGGTCAGTGCCCGACGTGAACGAAGTGTCTTGGTCAGTACGCGCGGCGGCCGGCAGCGTCGTCTGGGACTGGTCCAGCGGCGGCCCAGACCCGCGCCAGCTACTTCCGGTGCGGCGGCCGACATCGGGAGCGCTCTCGAAGCACGTCCCCGTTCGTGCGTTCACTGCGACCACCGGAAGCCACCTCCGGCTCGAATCCGGCCTTGAGCACGATCTGGTCCGGATGGTTGACCGGGACCCGGCAGTGACCTGGATCGTCTCCCAGCCGTGTTTGTTGGAGTGGGGAAGCGGTCGATCGACTCGGCGCCACGTGCCAGATCTGCTCACGACTGGCGCGGATGGAGCCATCAGCCTGTGGGATGTGAAGTCCCGGGAGGCAGCTGCATCGGAGGCGTTCGCGGAGATGCGGGCGCTGACGGCGGACGCCTGCACCAGGGTCGGCTGGCGGTACGTCGTCTTCACCGGGCTGCCGGCGGTCCACCGTCACAACCTGATCTGGTTGCACGGGTTCCGGCATCGACCCGCTTGTAGTGAGCGGTACGCGCCGCTCCTCTTGGAGAGCTGCGCGGAAGGCAGCACGCTCAGCGATCTTCTGGCTTGTTCCAACGCTGAGACCGCGGCCGTCATGTGGCACTTGATCTGGACTGGGCGGCTCAGGATCGACCTGACGCAGCGGCTCGTGCCATCGTCGTCGGTGACGTCGTGAAAGCCCGATCGACGTCAATGACGACCTTGGAAATCGGCGCCAAGCTGCTGTCGACCGACGGCTACCTCGTGGTCACTGCCCTCCGCCGCCACACTGTGAGCGTCGAGGGCAGCGCGGGCGAACGCCAAGACCTCGCGTACGACGAGATCTCCGCGATTGCCATTCAAGACGGGCGCGCGGACGCGACCCTCACTGCGCTCCAACCCTGGTGGTCCGGCCTCCCCAACGCCGTTCGCCGCAACGCGCTGGATCGGCTCGAAGTGGTCCTCGAGGTCCTCACGGGCTACCGGTGGGGATCGGCACGCCTCGCCCAACCAGGCGAACCGCACCCGCCCTTTGGTGACTCCGAGATGAGCATCCACAGTCGATGTGTCGAGATGGCGCGGCAGCTCTCGTACGAGCAGAGCGTCGACCGCAACGTCCTGCGTCGTGTCCAGGACGGCGAGTTGGCCGCGGCGACCGTCAGCCCGAAGACCGTCAACAACTGGATCAGGTCCTGGCAGACCGACGGTCTTCGCGGGCTGGTGGACAAACGGGCGGTCAAGAGTGCACGCGGCTTCGCCGCTATCGATGAGCGTGTTCGGCGGATCGCGGACGACGTGCTTGCGCGGTTCGACGGCGACATCTCGAAGGTCAATACCACCACCATCGAGGCGGACATCCGGCTGCAGATGAAGGCCGAGGGTCTGGCGGATGTGGTCCTCCCGCAGCGGCTGTTCCAGGAGTACCTCTCCGAGCGCCAACGCGCCCTGGGAAGGAACACTCGGGCGCAGCGTTCGCGGCACCTGCGGCGTAAGGCGTCGGCCCACACCAGCTTTCCCGCGATGCACCCGAGCCATATCGCGATCGACGCCACCCGCGCCGACGTCCTCGTCTGGGACGAGCTGCGCGAAAGGCCGGTCAGCGTCGAGATCCTGACAGCCATCAGCGTCGCAACCCGCGTCGTCGTCGGCCTGCGGGTCACCCCGCGCTCGGGCAACGCCCTTGAGGCCGGGCTGTTGCTCTACGACGTCATGCGACCCATGACGATGCTGGTCGAGGGCACCACGGTCGATGACTGGCGCTGGTGCGGCGTGCCCGAGTCACTGGACCTGTCGAACGTCCCCGTCCATCGTTCGCCGAAGCGCATCGTCCCACCCGGCCAGAGTCTCCAGGGCATCCACTTCAAGCCGGGCGTTCGCCCGTCATCGATCCGCTGCGACCATGGGTCGGTCTTCCTGTCCGAGCACTTCATCGCACTGCTCCGGGACTTCGGAATCGACCTCATGCTGTCCCGCGGCTCCAAGCCCACGGACAACCCCCATGTGGAGCGGTTCCATGAGACCTTGCAGCGGGCCTATCAGGCGATTCCCGGCTTCAAGGGCCGGAACGTGGCAGAGCGGGGTCGCAAGGTGGATGCGTCTGGTGAGGCTCTCCTGACTGCCGCCGAGCTCGAGCGGCACCTGCGTCGGTTCGTGGCGCTCGACTATCACCGCTCCTGGCACGAAGGGCTCGTGCTGCCGGGCGCACCCTCGGCGCGGCTCACGCCGCTAGAGATGTGGGACGCGATGCATGAGGTCACCGGCCGGCTCCACGTGCCGCAGCACCCGGACCTGATCTATCAGTTCCTGCCGATCCGGTGGCTCACGATCGGGCACGCCGGCGTCGAGTACAAGAACCTCACCTACGACGCCCCGGTCCTTGCTGACTTCCGCAACGTCCGCAAGGGCACGTTCCAGGCCGACTCCCGCAAGGCACCCTTCCACTACGACCCGCGTGACGTCTCCCGGATCTGGTTCCGCCGCCCCGACACCGGTCGCATCCACGAGATCCCATGGAAGGCTCGGCACTGGCTCGACATGCCCATGGGCGACTGGATGCACGAACGCGCCCTCTCCCGCATCGCCGAACGGGGAGGCAACGCCGCCCTGAATCGGAAGTCCACCTGGCGGCAGATCATCGCGGAGCTCGGCCAGCTGACTTCGGCGGAGGAGACGGCTGAGGCCCGCGCCAAGGGGTACGCCGCCCGACTTCGCTGGGAGCAGGCACAGCGCGACCATGCCGAAGCAGCCGAGGCGGCAGCGATGTTCGACGGCGACCAGGACGGGGTGGTCACGCCGCTCCGGCCGCTCCGCGCGGAAGGCGACGACGGGTTCGACATCGACGCGGAGTGGCCCGACTACGACGAGGATGGCGACTGATGGACGCCGAGATGTGGCATCACCAGGCAACCGCGGCCATGGTTGTTGCGCCGCAGCCTGTCACAGCCGACGACCTGGCCGCCATGAACCCTGCGGGCAGGAGCGCGTACGCCGACGCGGTGCGCGCTGCTCTGCGGGCGCAGCGTGTCTCCTCGCCCGTGCACAACGCCACCGCAAACGCGATCGACCGCGCGCTGGAGTCCGCGCTCCTCGAGCCGCCCGGCGCCCGCACCATCCTGGCCCTCTCGGCGCCGTACACCGCCGGCAAGTCGACGCTCATCAAGAGCTGGGCACAGGACCGGTACCGAACCTGGGCGAAGGCGACGCGATCGACCAGGCCCCGATGGACGCCGCAGCCTGGTGTCACCGCGGACCTGGTCCCGGTCTGCTATCTCACCCTCCTCTCGGAGTCGCGCAGCAAGGACCTCTACACACAGATCCTCTCCTTCGTCGGCTACCCGGCCAGCGGGGTGGAGAGGACCCTTGCGCTGCGCGCCGTCAAGGCACTCCAGACCCACGGGGTCCGTCTCGTCATCCTCGACGACGCTCACATGCTCCGCACCACCTCGGTCACCGGCCGCGCCACCTTGAACGCGGTCAAGCACCTCAACACCGAACTCGGCGAGGTCGGTGGCGTCCTGATGCTTGTCGGCGCCGAACTGACGGGCGGTGACGTGCTCAGCGACCCCCAGATCCGGGGGCGGCTCTCGGAGCACACGCTCACCGCCTACGAGGTCGACACGGCAACGGGACGCGCGCACTGGCAACGATTCCTGAAGAACTGCGAGGACGTGCTCCTCCCGTACCTGCCCGACGTCGAGCGAGGTCTCTTCTCGTCCCGTCTTGCCGGCTACCTGTGGCGCCGCACCCAGGGGTACGTAGGCGACACGACACGCCTGCTGATCGACGCCACCGCTGCCGCGATCGAGACCGGTGCACCGCTCGACCACGCGATCCTCGACCCGATCTGGGTGAGCCAGCGAGCACGGGACGCACAGATCGACCCCACCCGGGTCAAGGCCGCCAGGCGAGCCGCGGCCAGCAGGGTGCCCCGATGACGCCGCGGCTCCCGGTCAGCATCGACCCGTACCCGGACGAGTCGATCGCCTCGATGCTGCGACGCCTCAGTACGACCACCGGCATCCCGGTCCACAGCCTTTATCCGTCCGGTGTCAGCGGCCGTCTCACCGATCGTCAGGCAACTGTGCTCGGTCGCACTCTGGGGCTGTCGACGCGACGGCTGCGCACCCACACCCTCCGCCACCGACTCCCCGGGCGGCACGGCCGAAAGCCAGCCAGCATCGAGCTGCGCCGCACCGACAGAACCATCTGCTCCGCGTGTGGGATCGGGAGCCTATGGAGCGGCCTGGTCTGGGTCAGCCACTGCCCGAGCTGCCACTCCCTTCTCAACGACGGCGTGACTGTCGACAGAGCGGTCCACGCTCTGGAGATGCAGGACGCATTCCTGCGATCAATGCGGGCCCCAGCTATCGGGTTCGCCGATCGCCGACTGCGGTTGCTGCGCCTCCTGCGCCTCCACGTTCACCTCGCCACCGGCCACGTCACCACCGGTGCCCGACCTGCCGGGTCCTGGCAGGCCCCCGCCTCGATCGCCGGGTTCGCCGAACACGCCTGGCCGGCCAGCCGGACCGTCCAGGCAACCCGCGACCTGATCGGCGAACGCACGCTGACCCATCTCGGCGAGACCCCAGCCCCGGAGGACGACTGCCCGGCAGCCCGACAGGCGCTCCACGACCAGCTCCGTGGCTCGCGGATCACGGAGGCGGCGATCCCGGATTACCTCCACCCCCGGCACCGAGCCTTGGACGTCGACGCGGCCGGCGAGGACCTCGGCCACGGCATCGCGCGAGCCCTGCGCCGTGAAGCCATCCACGCATCCACCGGAGCACGGCCCACCCTCGCCCAGTTGGACGAGCGGTACGGCGACCTGCGCAAGCGCCCCATGACCGCGACCTACGTCCACCACCTCGGCAACACAACCGCCGGACTGCGGATCCTGGCTCGCGAAGCCGACCGACTCGCGCACGCTGGCATCCGCGACTACCGCTACCGCCGCGCCGTCCTGACGACTCTGCACTCCGCCCCGACCTCAACGCTCGCGCACACAGCCGTGCCCCGCACGCCACGCAATCAGAGGCTGGCCGCCGCCTGGATCTGGCTGGAGCTCACCCAAGGCACTCTCAGCCTGAGCCCGCACCACGCCGGCATGCGACGCGACCTGCGCTCCTTCGATCAAACGCTGCGCGGGGAGGATCGACTCATCCTCATCGAGTACGGCCACCAGCACCTCGGCGCCGTCGCCGCCGACGTCGCCCGTGACGCCCAACAGACGCTCACACGGGCAGCGAGGCATGCCGATGCTGGCTGACCTGACCCCGCTACCGGTCACCATCGCTCCCGTCGCGGGGGAAGCACTCGACGGGTACCTCGAGCGGCTCGGAGCCGCGAACGCGCTCCCTCACCCCGCTCTCGTCCAGCGCCTCTCTGAATCCGGCGCACCTACAGCCTTCCTGGCCATCGCACCAGCAGAGCCGTTAATCGCGAACCTTGCAGCGCTGACCAGACTCGACCCGGTCACGCTGCGAAGCTGCACCTTGACCAGCATGGTCGGCATCGACACCGACGGACTCGACCCCGCGAACAAGAACACCTGGCGTCGAGTCGCTGCCCGTGGCTGGCCGCCCGTCCACGGAACCGCGCTGTGCCAACGCTGCCTTGCCGAAGATGGCGTCTGGCAACTGCGATGGCGCCACCCCTGGGTCACCACATGCACGGAACACGGGCTGTGGCTGGTCGGCAGCTGCCCCACCTGTGGCAAGCCATTCCGCTCCCACCGCACGCCTCTGCGCGCCGTCGACGCTGCCTCCGATCGTTGCGGGAATCCCGGCGGAGCTCGTGGACGCGGATGCCAGCAATCTCTCGGCGAGCTCATCCCAGTCCGGGCGTCCACGGAGGTATTGGTCGCGCAGCACCGGATCGACGCTGCCATCGGCGGTCAGCGGGTCGTCATCCTCGGCGACGCGCTGAACCCCAACGACTACCTGTGCGAACTCAAGGCGCTGACCGTTCTCCTGCTCCACCTCGCGGCCCAGCCGGACGGCGAACAACGCGCCGAGTGGGCACACCTCGCCCGCACCGACCACACGCGCAGCGCCGGCCCTCGCGGAGCGCGCTGGGGTCTCGCCCCGCCCGCCGACCTCCAGCTCCGCGGCCAGGCGATCGCCGCTAGCGACCAGATCCTCCGCGCCGCAAGCCTCGACGCTGCCGCAGACCAACTGCATCCCTGGACCGACCTCACGCCCGCAACCAACGACGGCCAGCTCGGCTGGCTGGCCGACCACACCACCATGACCCCCACGCTCAGCCGCCTGGTCATGGCCGCCACCGCGACCCGCCGGAGACTGGCCACCCTGCTCGACACCTCAGGCGGCGCCCTGCCGATGACGGCGATCCCGCAGGTCACCCCGCCCGGCGTCTACGACAGCCACGTCGCCGGCATGCTCGACGTCACCGCCCACACCGGCCGTCTGTTCGTGAGCCTGTGCCTCGCCCGGCACCACCTCGGCAACCTGACTTGGGCCGAGGCCGCCGAGGCGGTTGGCCTCCCTTCAGAGCTGGGGACGAAGACGGCCCGTGCCTGCAGTGCCGACCTCCTCGCTCCGGCCAGCGACTTCATCGCGGCGCTGGCCCGCGTGGCGAACGACCTCGACCCCACGGTCGACTACCGCGCCCGTGAGGAGGACGTGCGACGTCTCGCGCGCAGCCGCCGTTGGTACCGCTCCTGGGCACGACGTCACCTGCCCGGCAGCCATGGCACGAGCCAGCAGTACGCCGTCACCTGGCTGTGGACCGAGTACGCGTGCGGACACATCGACACCAGCCCCGGCTGGCAGCACCCGCCAGACCGCCACGACCGCGCCCGTTACCGCGCCTATGCCGGCCGCCTCGACGAACCCGCGACCGACGCGCTGACCGAACTGATCCGGAGCACCGCGGCAGCAAAGAGGAGGACCGCATGAAGACCGCCACGCAGATCTGGGGACTGTGGGACTGCGAGGAGCTCCTCAGCGTCCACCTCACCCACAACGCCGCCCTCGACGCCAGGGACGAGCACCTCGAACGCTGCCGCTGCTTCACCGACGACCAGGACGTGATCAGCATCGCCGTCCAGATTCGAGCCATCCGGCTCTCCGGAGATCCGGTGCCTGGGGAGAACCCGAACCAGGGCACCCGATCGGGCCACCATGAGCAGATCACCATCCGCCCGGGAAGTGAGCAGCACAGACAGCTGCGGAGAGGAGGTCGAGATGGCCACTGATGACGACGCCGGCAGCTCGGCCGAGCGTCCGCCGACGCAACCCGTCTTCTCCGTCCCGCAGGCAGACGGCATCGACGTCGCGCTCGACTTCACCACGCCCGGGCCATTCGGCGACTTCGCCTTCACCGCTCGGATCCCCGAGCCCGACGGCACCGTCAGGGAACGCGTCTACGGCGCGCACCACACCGATGAGGCCGCGATCTTCGTCGAAATCCTCCAGCACTGGGCCCGCGTCGCCGAACCCGACGACATCCTCGCCGGCCTCGAGCGAGCCGCCGCCGTCCTCCGCTTCCTCACCAACGACCTTGAGCCCACCGCCCGGTCCCAGAACGACTTCAGCGACCTCCTGCACCGCGGCATCGAACCACTCAGAGCCATGAACTTCCTGCCGGCCGACCACGAGCACAGCGACGAGCGAGGAGACAGCATCGCCCTCTCGCCGCGCCGGACCGATCTGGTGTGGAAAAGTCAGCGTGACCCGCGTACCGCGTTCAGCGTCCCGCCCAGCCACCTCTGGGTCTTCGTGACCGGAATGATGTGGCGCAGCTACGACCACGACAGCCTCCCGCTCTCGCGGCTCAACACCACCGCCTACGAGACCGCCATCGCCACCTTCCGCCGCGTGATCCACCGTAGAAGTGAGGCGCAGCTCGAGGCATCGGCGACAGCTGCCTGTGAGAGCCCGGACGAGGACGTCATGGCGACTCCCGAGCTGGTCGCGGAGCTGTGCGACCTCCTCGGCGCCAGGCTGGTCGCATATCTGAGCTCCGCGCCAGCCACGCAAACCGTGCGCGCTTGGGCCGACCCGACCGACCCCCGCTCGCCGCCGGAGGACGTCCTCGACCGGCTGCGCCTTGCCCATCAGGCGGCGTCCCTGCTCGGCCAGAAGGACTCCGCCACCGTCGTCCAGGCATGGTTCCAAGGCCGCAACCCGTACCTCGACGACTTCGCCCCCGCGCGCGTGCTTCGCGAGAGCGGCACGACCATCGCCAGCACGAGTGTGCTCGCGGCCGCTCGCGCGTTCGCCGCGTGCCCCGAGAGCACACGGCCGGACGAGGAGCGACGTGGCTGACAAGCTAGGCGAGCCGTTTCCTGACCGCCAGCGTTGACGGCGGCGGCACCGGCCGGTGGCAGATCATCATCGAGACTGGCAGCACATACGTCGTAGACCTCGCCGAGAGCGTCATCACTCGCGTACCCGAGCTATGCGCTCTGGCCACGCTCGCCCCCGATCGGCGGGTGGCCTTGTGAGCTCGTGTTCCGGCCGAACTGTCGGACCCACCGGCTAACTTCGGCAAGCGCCGCCCGCCGCACAGCAGCAGGTCAGCCGCAGATCATCCATGGCACCAGACCAGTCACCTAGCTAGGAGCACACCCATGGCAGACAAGAAGACCCTTTTCGTTGCGTTCGCGATCGAGGATCAGCGGCAGCGGGACCTTCTCAAGGGACAGACCCTGCACCCGCGCGCTCCGTACGAGTTCATCGACATGTCGGTGAAGGAGCCCTACGACAAGGAGTGGAAGGATCGCGTCCGCACGCGGATCAAGCGCTCTCACGGCGTGATCGTGCTGGTCAGCAAGAACTCGTTGACCTCCAGCGGACAGAAGTGGGAGATCCAGTGCGCCAAGGAGGAGAAGAAGCCGATCCGAGGAATCTGGGCCTACTCCAACGACCGGACCGCGATCGCTGGCGTCACGACCGTGACCTGGACCGACGCCAACATCGCCGGCTTCATCGACTCCCTCTGACACGCTCTAGCCTGGAACTCCGGTGACCACCATGCGTAAGGCCCTCATCGTCGGGATTGACCACTACGAGCACATCCACGGACTCAACGGCTGCGTCAACGATGCCTTCTCGGTCAAGACGGCGCTCGAGCGTCACTCCGACGGCACCTTGAACTTCACGACACCGAACCTCATGGTGGCGACCGGCCCGGGTAAGACGATCTCCAAGAAGGACCTCAAGGACGCTGTTCGGGAGGTGTTCGCAGACGATGCTGAGATTGCGCTGTTCTACTTCTCCGGTCACGGCCACATCGAGGACACCGGCGGCTTCCTTTGCACCAGCGACTCCGAGGACGGTGATGATGGGCTCTCCCTCAATGAGGTGATGACCATGGCCAACAACTCACCTGCGCGGAACAAGATCATCATCCTCGACAGCTGCCACAGCGGGGCCGCCGGCAACAACGCCATCGCTGAAAACCTGGCCGAGATCTCCGACGGGCTGACGATTCTGACTGCATCAACGGCCAACCAGTACGCCATGGAGAGCAATGGCAGCGGCGTCTTCACCGGGCTCTTCGTCGACGCGCTCAACGGGGCGGCGGCCAACCTGGTCGGAGACATCACGCCCGGAAGCGTCTATGCCCACATCGATCAGTCCCTCGGCCCTTGGGCACAACGCCCGGTATTCAAGACCAACGTCAAGACGTTCGTCTCCCTGCGGCGAGCAGAACCCCCGATTGCCCTTGCTGACCTGCAGGCCCTGACGACCCACTTCCCTACGTCGGACTACGAGTTCGCCCTTGACCCGTCCTACGAGCCCGAGCGATCTGCTGAGCAGCTCGCCGATCCCGCCATGCCGGATCCCGACCCTGTCCGAACCGCGGTCTTCCGCACTCTCCAGAACTACGTGAGGGTCAACCTCGTACGACCCGTCGACGCACCTCACATGTGGCACGCAGCGATGGAGAGCAAGTCCTGTGAGCTCACCGTCCTGGGCCAGCACTACTGGAACCTCGTCGCTGGCGACCTGATCTGATGTGACCATGGAGGAGACCAACGAACCGGTACAGCGGCTACGAGATCCCGAACTCCTCGAGAAGCTCGCGGCGGCCGAGCACGAGCGGTGGGCCCACTGGCAGCGCTACCTGCACCAGCAGTGCACTCCAGGCCCCGATGGCTCGCTGACCATCACCGCCGATCTGGTCCGCCAATGGACCGTACAGATCGACACCCCCTACGCCGACCTCACTCAGGCGGAGAAGGACAGCGACCGCGATCAGGTCGAGCGATACCTACCCCTCATCGAACAAGCACTCACCAACAAACTGCAGTAGGCCGGTCAATCACGACTGGTGCCGGCGTCGAGGGGTGCTCGGCGCCTGCCCCCGTGTCCAGACTTTGACGGATCGGCCCGCTTTTCGTTGTCTGGTCAAAGTTACACGCATGTAGTTCGTCGAACATCGCTGCAAATCGACATCGAAACGCTGTCGAGATGCAGCCAACGTTGAACGACGGGACGTTCGTTCAAAGAACACGCGATCAGTAGTGATTCGCGGCTGTAGGCCTCAGCTCGATCAGACGTCGGCGGACCGGGGCACGGTCAAGTCCCGGGGCGTGGTGTACGAGGTTGATCCCTCGGTTGGGCGTGTCGGTCAGGCTGTGAGGGCCTGGAGTTCGGGTTCGGTCACCTCCTCGAC
>NZ_LUPI01000056.1:0-3804 GCF_001627265.1 Nocardioides sp. REDSEA-S30_B4
GGCGGGCGGCGGTGCCGCTGACCCAGGCCGCGGCCGCGGAGGTGCCACCGAGGAACTGCCAGCCCTCGCCACCGGGCACCGCGCCCAGGACGCCGTCGCCGGGAGCGACCACGTCCGGCTTCGGGTACGCCGCCGCCGGGCTGCCCGTGCTGGACCACTCGAGCACGCGGGGGACCGCGCGGGTCACGGGGCGGGAGGCGAGGACGACGCGGCCGCGGGGGTGCCTCGCGGCCCAGGAGACCAGGCGACGACCGTCGCCGACCGCGAGGTGGACGGTGGGCACCGCGTGCAGGTCGGCCGAGAGACCACCGGGGTCGGTGTTGACCAGCACCATGCCGACCCCGTCGGCATCGGCGACGGTCTGGGACTTGTCGACGCGTCCGACGCCGCCGCGCTCGCAGAGCACGATGCGCCCGGCGACGACCGCGGTGTCGAGGGAGCCGGGCTCGCAGCGTCGCGCCTCGCCGCGGGAGACGCCACGTGCGGCGGCGTCGGCGCCCCGGACGAGGCGGGCCCGCACGGGCTCGGTCGGGGAGGTCATCGCCCCCACGAGGCGGGTGCCGCCCCCCAGCCGCACCTCGCCGCGCCGGACGGTGCCGGTGCCGGCTCCGACGGTCGTGACCCAGGGCGAGGAGTGTGCGGTGCCGCCCACGGCGTCGCCGCCGGCGGCGGCGACGACCACGACGTCGGCCTCGGCGGCCCCCAGGAGAGCGAGCTCGACCGTGTCGAGGGTGGAGGGGCCGGCGACGGACAGGTTGAGCACGTCGACCCCGTCGGCGACGGCGCGGTCGATGGCGGCGACGAGGTCGGCGGTCGAGCAGCCGTCGTCGGCGGGGTCGGGCGCGGTCCAGCAGGCCTTGTAGACGCCGACCTGGGCGTCGGGAGCGATGCCGGCGTACCTGCCGACCTCGCTGCCGCGCACGCGCACGGGGACGTCGGCGTTGCCGGCGGCGATCGAGGCGACCTGGGTGCCGTGACCCACGTCGTCGACGGGGGAGAGGCGGGCCCGGCTGCCCAGCCGGTCACGCCCGAAGCCGTCGACGAACCAACGGCCCGCGACCACCTTGTCGGTGCACCAGCCCGGACCCCAGGACGGCTCGGCGACGCAGGTCGGCGCCTCCCCGGCCCCGCGGCTGACCCGGGCGGTGGCGGCGAAGAGGGGGGTGTCGGGGTCCAGCCCGGTGTCGACCACGCCGACCAGCACGCCCTCGCCACCGCGGCGCGCGCCACCGGGGCTCAGGCGGGCTGGGTCCGTCTCGAGGTCGCGGCCGGCCAGGCGACGGACCTCGGCCGGCTCCACCCGGGCGACGCCCGGGGCGGTGACCAGGTCGCGCGCCTGGGCGGCGGTGAGCTCCACGGCCAGGCCGTTGAGAGCGGTGGAGTAGCGGTAGACCGGGGTGGTGCCGTCGAGCCGGGCGAGCACGGCGTCCTGCTGGGCGCGGATCCGCCAGCGGGCGATCTCGGTGGCCGGCCCCGGCGGCGCCGCGGCCAGGCCGGGGCCCTCCATGGTCACCAGGTGCAGCCTGGTCGCGTCGGCGGCAGCGGCGGGGGCCGCGCCGAGCGCGACCGGGAGCGCGAGCGACGCCAGCGCCGTGCTGAGGCCGAGGGCCGCGCCGGACAGGGCAGCGCGCAGTCGCACGCGGCGGCTGCGGCTGGTGGGCACGGTGGCACCTCGTCGTACGTCGGGGCGGTCGGGCCGGCCGTCGGGGGCCGGACTCACCATTGTGACCGATGGTGCCGACGAGGACAGCCGGACGGTCGAACCGCCTCCTCCACCCCTGGGACGCACACCTAGGCTCGTGCCGTGAGCCAGGACCTGCCCCGCCCGACCGGTCCCGTCGTGGGCTTCGACCTCGACATGACGCTGATCGACACCGCGCCCGGGTTCGGCGAGGTGCTGCGGGTGCTGGGGCGCGAGCTGGGCGTCGACTTCCCGGTGGCGCGGATGACCGAGCGGCTGGGCCCGCCGCTGGAGCACCTCCTGGCCGACCACCTGCCGCCCGACCAGGTGGGTCCGGCGGGGGACCGCTTCCGCGCGCTCTACCCCGGCCACGCCATCGCCACGGTGCCCACGCTGCCCGGGGCGAGGGAGGCCATCGGAGCGGTGCGCAGGCACGCGGGGCGCGTCCTGGTCGTCACCGGCAAGTACGCCCCCAACGCACGCCTGCACCTGGACCACCTCGGTCTGGAGGTGGACCGCCTGGAGGGCTGGGTGTGGGGCGCAGGCAAGGCCGACGTGCTGCGCGAGGAGGGCGCCGGCATCTACGTCGGCGACCACGTCCACGACGTCGAGGGGGCGCGGGCCGCCGGTGCCCTGAGCGTCTCGGTGCTCACCGGTGGCTGCGAGCGGGCCGAGCTCCTCGACGCCGGCACCGACGTCGTGCTGGCGTCCCTGCACGAGTTCCCCGACTGGCTCGACGACCACGTGGCGCAGCGGCCCGCCTCGTGACCGGCTGGGACCGTCTCTGGGACGACCTGACCTCGCGCCAGCCGCTGCCCGACCCGGCCGTGGTCCTGGCCGCCGGCGCGGTCGCGCTGGCGCTCGTGCTGTGGCGCGGCTCGTGGCCGCGGGTGCGGCTGCTGGTCACCGTCGTGCACGAGGCCGGCCACGCGCTCGTCGCGCTCCTCGTGGGGCGGCGCCTGCAGGGCATCCGACTGCACTCCGACACCAGTGGGGTGACCGTCTCGCGCGGGCGCCCCACGGGGCCGGGGATGGTCGTGATGCTGGCTGCCGGGTACCTCGCCCCCGCGGTCCTCGGCCTCGGTGCCGCGCTGCTGCTGGCCGACGGGCGCGCGCTCCTGCTGCTCTGGTCCCTGTCGTTGCTGCTCCTGCTGGTGCTGCTGTGGATCCGCAACGGCTTCGGGCTGCTGGTGGTCGTGGTCGTGCTGGCCGGCACCGTCGCGGTCACCTGGTACGCCGACGCCCGCACCCAGTCCGCCCTCGCGCTCCTCCTCGCCTGGCTGCTGCTCCTCGCCGCGCCCCGCCCGCTGGTCGAGCTGCTCGTCGGGGGCAGCGCCGGCCGCCGCGGCTCCGACCCCGACCAGCTGGCCCGGCTGACCCGGATCCCGTCGGTGCTGTGGACGCTGGTGCTGCTCGCGGCCAGCGTCAGCGGCCTGGTCGTGGGGGTCTCGACCCTGGCCCCGGACCTGCTGGCGCGCTGACCGCGCCGCGGATCCCGATGGCCGTCCCTGGCCCGGGCTGCTTATCCTTGCCCGGCTCCGGCAGACGCCGTGGCTCCCGACACCCAGACCGAGGAACGAGTGCAGTGCCGACTGGCAAGGTGAAGTGGTACGACGCCGAGAAGGGCTTCGGCTTCCTGTCCCAGGAGTCCGGACCCGACGTCTACGTGCGCGCGGAGGCGCTGCCCGAGGGCACCACGTCGTTGAAGCCGGGGACCAAGGTCGAGTTCGGCATCGCCCAGGGCCGCCGCGGCGACCAGGCGCTCCAGGTGCGTGTCCTCGACGCGCCCGCCTCGGTCAGCCGCAACCGTGCCGAGGCCAAGCGGAAGTCCCCGGACGCGATGGTCACCATCGTCGAGGACGTCATCCGCCTCCTCGACGCGACCTCCGAGGCCTACCGCCACGGCCGTCACCCCGACAAGGCCGCGGGCCGCCAGACCGCCAAGGTCCTCCGCGCCCTCGCCGACGAGCTCGACGCGTAGGCCCGGACCGCCGAGAGGTCGCTCACGCACGGCCGAGAGGTCACTCACGCACGGCCGAGAGGTCTGCGGGGTCAGAGGAATGTCGCAACACCCCCTGCCCCGAGGGGGATGTTGTGCCGACTCCACCGATGCCTGCTGACCA
>NZ_LUPI01000057.1:0-3536 GCF_001627265.1 Nocardioides sp. REDSEA-S30_B4
GCAGCACCGAGGGCACGGCGACCAGCGCCGAGACGACCAGCCACGACCACCCCGGGCCGGGCTCGGCGTAGAGGCCCAGTGAGCCGAGGAAGCGCAGCACCGGCTCGTGGATGAGGTAGATCCCGTAGCCCAGGCCGCCCAGCCACACCAGCGGCGCCCACGACATCCAGCGCGCCCAGGGGCCGTCGTGCAGGACCACGTGCGCGAGGGCGAGGGTGAGCGCGGCGGCGTACATCGGGTGCCACCACTCGGCGAGCGGCGAGCCCACCGGGCGGCTGAGCACGAGCCCGACGGTGAGGCCCAGGCCGGCGAGGAGCAGGGCGGCACGGGGCGCCGTCCCGAGCCGCACCCCGGCGGCGGCCACGACGGCCAGCAGCATGCCGACGCCGAAGTCGGGTGCCTTGGCCAGCGGGGAGAACCACACCGACCAGTTGTCGGCCGCGGCACCGGAGAGCAGTGTCGCCCAGACGAGGTACGCCGCACCGGCGGTGACCAGCGCCACCGGCAGCGCTGAGGCGACCCCCAGCCGCTGCCCACGGGTGGCGGCGCGCGCGGCCACCCGGTTGAGCACCGGCACGGACAGCGCGACCAGGACGTAGAAGTGGAACTCGATCGCCAGCGTCCACGCCGGCCCGTTGGTCCAGAAGATGTAGGTGTCGGAGTAGACGTGGGTGAAGGTCAGGTGGGTGACCAGGTCGACCCAGTGCCCTGGTGCGGTCGGGTTGGTCAGGGACCACACCAGCAGCACGACGGCGAGGTAGAGCGGCAGCAGCCGGGCCATCCGGCGGTAGAGCAGCACCCGGCCGGAGCGGATGCTCACGCCGTCGATGACGGCCTGCGCGATCGGCAGCCAGAGCACGAGCCCGGACAGCACGAAGAAGAGGTCGACGAACAGGTCGGCGCTCATGAACAGCTCGTGGACGGTGCCGGTCAGCGGCCACTGGTAGGTGTCGCCGTACCGCTGGTGCTGGTAGCCGTGGAAGACCACCACGACCAGCGCCGCGACGCCGCGCAGCCAGCCGAGCGGGTAGCGACGGACCGGGGTGCCGGTCGTCGATGTCGGGACGGGGGGTGCGTCCGTGCGGGCCTGGGTGGTGCTCATGCGTCACCTCCGGCCGTGCGCGGGGTGACCACCCACTGGTGCTCGCCGCGCAGCTGCTTGAGCTGCGCCACGCGGTTCACGAGGTTCTTGGCCTCGGTGTAGAAGACCAGGTTGAGCAGCGCGGCCTGGACGAACCAGCGTCGGTGCCGCCGGACCTCCGGCGTCGCGAGGCGGTACGCCGCCAGCGTCTGCAGCGGTCCCGAGACCGTGACCAGCAGGGTGATGAGCAGGAACAGCGGGGAGCTGAGGTCGAGCCCGCCGTCGCGCCAGGCCAGGAAGCCCAGCAGCGGCCAGGTGAGGATCGACATCCACGGGTAGACCTCGCGCCAGCCCAGCAGGTAGGTCGCGCCGATCTTCTGTCGCAGGGTCAGCTCGGGGGAGCGCAGGATCGGGCCGAGGTGGCGTAGCGAGACCTGGAACCACCCCTGGGCCCACCGCATCCGCTGCTTCCACAGCGCCTCGGGGGTCTCGGGGGCCAGCTCGCGGCTGAGCAGACCGGGGTCGTTGACGATCCGGCCGCCGGCGCCGAGCACGCGCATGGACGCCTCGATGTCCTCGGTGAGGAACGAGCCGCGCAGCCGGATGCGCTCCAGGGCGGAGGCGCGCCAGAAGCCGTTGGAGCCGCCGAAGATGCCGAAGCCGGCCAGCGCTGCACGGCCGGGGTGGGCCACGGCGTAGATCTGCTCGAACTCCACCGCGACCAGGCGGGCCAGCCACCCGGTGTCGCCGTTGCGGATGACGCAGTGCCCCTGCACGACGTCCGCGGGGTCCTCGGGGTCGCCGATCCACTCCCACGCGCGGTCGAAGGCGCCGGGCATCGGGTGGTGGTCGGCGTCGAAGATGCCGATCAGCTCGCCGTCGGCGACGTGCAGCGCCGCGTTGACGTTCTGCGCCTTGGAGGTGGAGTCGGGGACCTTGAGCACGACCAGGTCCTCGTGCTGCTCGCCGAGCCTCGCGAGCTCCTCCTCGACGTCGAGGTGGAAGGGGGTGTTGTAGGCCAGCACGACCTGCAGACCGCCCCGTCCGCCCGGGCCCCGCTCGCGGTCGGGCAGGGAGAGGAAGTGCTTGACGGTCTCGAGGATGGTGTCGGCCTCGTTGGGGAGGTACGCCGCGATGACGGCCGTGGCCCGGGGCCGCTCGCCCGCGCGGCCGGTGGGCCGGGGCGGGTCCAGGGCGTGGGAGGTCTCGGCCCAGATCATCCCCGCGGTCAGCGCGAGGGAGCCGACGATCGCCCAGTAGAGGACACCGGACAGGTCGAGCCCGACCAGCGAGAGCGCGACCAGCGCGAAGTAGGGCACCACGACGGCGCCGACGGTCGCGACCAGCACCTGGCTGCCGGTGGACCACCGGTCGATCCGGGGCCGGCGCACCCGCAGGTGGTGGCCCTCCTGCCGAGGCTGGAGGTCGCGCTGGCGGACCGACTCCGCAGCCGCCGACGCGGCGTGCTCGAGCGCCTGGTGCGCGTCCTGGCTGCGGGTCACGGGTGCCCACCCGACGCCGAGGTCGAGCACGGCCGGTGCGTCGTCCTCGCGCCGGTCGAGCGCCTCGAGGGCCTCGACCGCGTGGTAGGCCATCGCCTGCAGCCGCTCGGGGCGGGCGTCGCGGTCCTCGCGGCGCAGCCGCAGCCGCAGCCGCGGCGCCCGAGCCGGTGATCGATCCCACCCCTGAGGGGTCGCCTACGCAGGTGCCGGTGATGACCTCGGGCCGGTATCGACTCCCGAAGGCGGAGTTACTCAAGATCGGTGCGGGACACAAGAAGTCAACGCCGGCGAACGACCAGGTGGTCAAAGCCCTGCGTGAAGTTCTCGATCAGTTCGGCATCGACGCCGAAGTCTCCGGCTTCCTGCGGGGACCCACGGTGACGCGCTACGAGATCGAACTCGGACCGAGCGTCAAAGTCGAGCGGGTGACCGCCCTGAGCAAGAACATCGCCTACGCGGTGGCCAGCGCCGACGTGCGGATTCTGAGTCCGATCCCGGGTAAGAAGGCCATCGGTATCGAAATCCCCAACACCGACCGCGAACTCGTGGCGGTCGGAGATGTGCTGCGCAGTTCATCCGCGGCCGCCGATCAACACCCGATGGTCGTTGCGCTAGGCAAGGATGTCGAGGGGGAGTTCGTTGTTGCGAACCTCGCCAAGATGCCGCACATCCTCGTCGCGGGAGCCACGGGTGCGGGTAAGTCGAGCTGCATTAATGCATTGATCACATCGATATTGATGCGGGCAACGAACTTGTGGACCGGATCAAACCGGCCGCAAAGCGAACCAACCGCCCCGGCGTGATGAGCGGCCTCGGCGGCTTTGGCGCACTGTTTGACCTGAAAGCTGCCGGATACGAGGACCCGATCCTTGTCGGTGCCACCGATGGGGTTGGGACCAAGTTGCGGATCGCCATTGATACCGGTCTGGGGGATGGCGTGGGCATCGATCTCG
>NZ_LUPI01000058.1:0-33699 GCF_001627265.1 Nocardioides sp. REDSEA-S30_B4
ATCGGCCAACGTCATGGTCATCAGGTGTCTCGCTTCTCCGCCCCGTGCAGAGGGAAGGAACTCAGAAGTGGTGTCTCACCTCAGCCTGACGCATAGGGGGTAGCCGAACTTCCTCTAGCGCCTTCAGAAGGGTTGCGTTGCGTGAGGATGAAACGCCGGCCTCGCCCAGAAGATCCTCTGAGACGGGACCGAAGAGACCGCCAGGGTTTCGAATGGTCAACCTACTCGGGAACATTTCGACCTGCACCTGCGCCCCACGAGCTGCTGACGAAAGGTCCCTGTGTACTAGCGCGTTGACTAGCGCCTCTCGAAGCGCTGTCTCGGGGTACTCCCAAATCTGGGCGGATCCGTAGCTAGTAGGGATTGAGCGCGAATTCATATTTCGCTTGATGGTCGACAGTGACTCATGCACCATCACCGGCAACGCGCCTTCGATGGCCACGTTCTCGACGAAGCGCCCCCCGTTGTCGTCGCCGTCGTCGCTCCGATAGTGCGCAAAAGTCACCATGAGTTGCGGGAAGAACTTCTGGGGGTACGAGCCCAAAGAAAGCAAGCCGGCGACGGTCAACTGGTAGTCACCGCCGTCTTCCCTCTTGGCCATATTTGTCATCGCCAAGGTCTCGGAATCGTTCAGGCTCCCGAAGACTCGGGGCCGACTCGCTTGCAGCCGCTCGACAAACCCCCGGAGCAGTTCTGAGTCAAGGTCTGCCAAGGAAGTGCCCGGCACCACCTCTTCATCATCACGGGGCTGGCCACGGCTGGACAGCATGACCTGCACCTCGTAGGAGGTCATCAAGTGGTCGCCGTCGTGCACGCGAAGGTAACTGCCCTTCACCATCCCGGCGCCCTTGTAGTAGCAAGGCTTGTCTGAGCGCGCCAACTCGGGAATCTCAGCCGAAACGACCGCGTGACCGTCCAAGGAATGCGTCTGTATTAACGGTCGCACCGCGGGAACTAGTTCCGTGGCGCACATGGTCGCCAGGTCAGCCGCCAACTTGGCTGGGTCGCTGAGCCCGACCGTCATGAACCCGTCGTCCTCTGACAGGCCCAGGATCAGTGTTCCTCCGCGTGTGTTCGAGAATGCCGACAGGGTCTCTCTGACACTCTTCGGTAGTCCACCCTTGGCCGCCTTCGCTTCGACCTCGAAAACATCCGTGCCGTAGAAGCGCAGCATCTCGACGTAATCCCTGAGTTCGTCCTCGGTCACGCCATCAGCCTGTCACGACGTACGAGTAGCGGACGGTCTCCAGATCCTCGTGACCCACGCACCCCGTGAGGGCCGGTCGGGCCTTCGTCCAGCGCCATCAGAGGCGGGACATTGCGATGAGGTCGACAGCGCGCAAAGGTGTCGGTTCCTGAGCTCGGCGCTTGACGTTCCACGATCACATGCGGCTCAGGATGTCCGCCTTCTTCGTCGCGAACTCCTCATCGGTCAGCACCCCAGCGTCCCGCAGTTCACCGAGCTGCTTGAGTTGTGCCATGAAGTCTGGCGCCGCGGTCGCTGGCACCGGCGTGCTCTGCTGCTGCACCGGCTGCTGCACCTGGCCGGGCATCGCTCCGGAGTAGTGGTGGGTGTTTGCGGCGCGCTGAATGGCTGCACGGGCCGCGTGCGCGGTCTCGTTGATCTTCTGCACGCCTTCGCGAAACTCTGCGACGTCCTCGAGCATCACCGTCTCGACGCGAGTCGCCCGCTGAATCTGTACCCGGATCGTTCCGACCCCGCGAGCCTTCTGAGTCATGGACTGCATCAAGTCAACGTCGAGCACCGACGAGATCGGCACCTGCTGAGCGTCGGTCCGCAGCGCGCCCTTCTCGAAGAACAGGTAGTGCGACGTCAGCTTGTACTTCCCAGCCCCGAAGCCTTTCATCGGCTTCCCGACCGCCTGCCACAGCGCGTCCGGATCACGATCCTGGGTGGCCTGTAGCGGACGCTTCTGGTCCGTCCAGGCAGACCCATCCCAGTACCGCTCGTGATCCTCGACCGGGTACCAACCTGCCGCCGCCGTCTGCTCGCTCATGCCCGACAAGGTAAAGCCATGGAGCCAGATTCGCTACGGCCTTGATGCACCGCGCATGACAGGCAGCGCAAGGTTGTGTCCTTCCGCCGCGAACCGGCGTCGAAGCCACCTAGTGGCTGACGCGAGTCGCTCACCTGCCGTTGGCTCACGGTCGTGCCCGCCTCGCTCTACGCGGAGGCCCTGATCCCCAACCGCACCCCTGCGGCGACCGCACCGATGAAGATCATCAGCTGTGCGGCACCGAGCATGATCCACCCCAGGACCAGACCCCCTGCCGAGCCGCTCCCCGGCCTGGGTGAGTCAGGCCAGGACGCGCCGAGCACAAGTCCCGCCAGGACGCCGACGACGACTCCACCGATCAGCAGGCCCAGGATCGTGCCCTGCGCATCGCTCGCCGATGCGGCCCCGGACCGCGGCGGAGTCGACCCCGACGTGGACGAAAGCCCTCGGTACGCCGGAACTCGTGCTGCCTTGCAGTCAGGACAGGTCAAGAAGCTGCGGTCCGGCACGGTGTGGCCGTTCTCGCAGATCCAGGAGAGGTCGATCGCCATGATCGAAGTAAAGACCTCGAGCGCCCGAAAGGAGGCACCGGGACGAGCCTCAGCAGCTGATGCTCCCCAACCGCGCCAGCCCCTCGCGGTCGCCGGGTCCGTAGGTGGTGCGGCCCAGGTTGTCGTCGAACATCAGCTCGCCGGGGTCGTCGACGTGCCCCAGCCCGACGACGTGGGCCAGCTCGTGGTCGACGATCGCCTGGGCGAAGGGGGCCTCACGGGGACCGAAGTCGGCGAACAGCTCCTGGTCGAGCACGACCCGGCCCGTGACGTAGCGCAGCCGGCCGGGAGGGCCGGTGGCGACGCTGCCGCCGATGCCGGCGACGTCGCCGGCGAGCTCGGGGACCTCGTCGGGCAGTGCCCAGGCGATGAGGACCGGGCGGCGACGGGCGAGCGGGCCGAGGACGACGTCACGGTCGTCGGTGAGACCGACGCGCTCGAAGACCAGGCCGGTGGCCGCGCCGGTGCGGGCGAGCCCGGTGTCGACGAGCTCGTCGTAGTTGTCGGGCGCGCCCGCCGGGTTGACCACGACCTCGATGACCCGACAGGGGTCGTAGCCCACCGGCTCGTCGCTGCCGCGCTGCACCTGCAGGAACGAGAAGCTGCCCTGGCCGAACTCCGTCTCCGGCAGGACACCGAGCCGCTCGTCACCGATGCCGACCAGTCGCCGCAACGCCTCCATGTCGTCCGCGGGCGACCAGACGAGAGCGCCACCGAGCAGCAGCGCGGTGATCAGCAGCCCCGGCAGCACCGGGCCGTGGGACTTCCGCTCGCGACGGGGGCGGCGGTTCGTGGACATTGGCATCGTGCCCAGGCCGTACTCCCGGTCCAGTCGGTCGAGCTCGGCCATTCGGCGCTCCATGTCACGGGCGGCGCGGCGCCGCCGTGAGCGCTCCCCCATCAGCCCTCGTCCTCACCCGTACGTCGTCGGCGCCGTCCTCGCCCATCCGTCCGCCAAGTCTGACACGTGACCACCACCACAGGTGCCGAGAGCGACCCGCGGGCCTAGCCTGGATGGCAGTCCGGGGACTCCAGCAAGGGAGCCTCGAGATGTCACACCGAGGAGCTCGACGATGAGCAACGAAGAGACCGCGCCCTACGGCGCCGGCCCGGCCGGGGCGGCGGCGGACCAGGCCGCCCAGGCAGTGCCGCGCAAGCGCATCCGCACCCATCACCTGCGGGAGATGAAGAAGCGTGGCGAGAAGATCACCATGCTCACGGCGTACGACATGTTCACCGCCGCGACCTTCGACGAGGCAGGCATCGACCTGCTGCTGGTGGGCGACTCCGCGTCCAACAACGTGCTCGGCAACGAGACGTCCCTGCCGATCACCGTCGACGAGCTGCTGCCGCTGACCCGCGCCGTGGCACGCGCCGCCACCCGCGCGATGGTCGTGGGCGACCTGCCGTTCGGCTCCTACCAGGCCTCCCCGGAGCAGGCCTACCTCACCGCCGTGCGCTTCCTGAAGGAGGCCGGAGCCCACTGCGTGAAGCTCGAGGGCGGCGCCGAGATGGTGCCGGTCATCGAGAAGCTCACCCAGGGCGGCATCCCGGTGATGGCCCACATCGGTTTCACCCCGCAGTCCGAGCACGCCCTGGGCGGCTACCGCGTCCAGGGCCGCGGCGAGACCGCCGAGCGGGTCAAGCGCGACGCCAAGGCGGTCGAGGCAGCCGGCGCCTTCGCCGTCGTCATGGAGATGGTCCCCGGCGACGTCGCCGGCGAGATCAGCCGCGAGCTGACCATCCCGACCATCGGCATCGGCGCCGGCAACGGCTGCGACGGCCAGGTCCTGGTCTGGCAGGACGCCTTCGGCCTGCGGACCGGCCGGATGGCGCGCTTCGTCAAGCAGTACGCCGACGTGCACCAGGTGCTCCTCGACGGCGCTCGCGCGTACGCCGAGGACGTGAAGGCCGGGACGTTCCCCGGCCCGGAGCACACGTTCTAGGGCACACCTTCCAGGTCACACCCGCGACAACGACGAGAGGCCGTCCGCCGGCGCCCCCATGCGCGGCGGACGACCTCATCGTTGTCCCCCCGGTCGTCGGGCCGGTGTCCCCACATCCGGCCCGCCGTCTGTGTAGCGGTGGTGCATCTCGGTGTCGCTGTCCAGTGACCTGAACGCTACGCAGGCCTCCGCCACGCCCCGACCACGCTCGGTGCACGCCTCGGGCAGGTGAGCACCACGTTTCGGTAACAGACCTACCGTGGACGGCATGTGGCCCACCCGCCGACCGCTCCTGCTCCCCCTCGCCGCGCTGCTCGCGCCGCTGGCCCTGACCGGCGCGGCGTGCTCCACGGCCTCGGAGCCGGGCACGAGCGACGCGACGGCCGGCAGCCGGCCCGAGGGCGGCCGGGCCGTGCCCGGGCTCGACGTCGAGGTGATCGCCGACGGGCTCGACAACCCCTGGGACGTCCAGCCCATCGGCGGTGGGCGCCTGCTGCTCACCGAGCGCGACCGGGCCACGGTCTCGATCTGGGAGGACGGCGACGTACGCCGTGTGGACTTCCCCTCGGAGTCCGTCTGGGTCTCCGGGGAGACCGGGTTGATGGGCCTCGCGGTGGACCCGAAGGTACGCCGCAACGGCCGCTTCTGGACCTGCCAGGGCGCCACCACCAAGGACGGCGGGCACGACGTGCGCGTGGTCGCGTGGAGGCTGAACGACAGCGGCACCAAGGCGAAGCGCCGCGGCGTGCTGCTCAAGGGCCTGCCCGCGACCTCCGGTCGTCACGGCGGCTGCCGCCTGCTGGTCGCCCGTGACGGCTCGCTGCTGGTCGGCACCGGCGACGCCGCGGTCGGCACCAACCCCCGTGACCTGACCTCCCTGGGCGGCAAGGTGCTGCGCCTGGACCGCCGCACCGGCGACCCCTGGCCGAGGAACCCCTTCGTGAAGGCGCGCAACAAGAAGCAGCGCTACGTCTTCACCTACGGCCACCGCAACGTGCAGGGGCTCGCCCAGCGCGCCGACGGCTCGCTGTGGTCGGTCGAGCACGGCAGCTACCGCGACGACGAGGTCAACAAGCTGGTCAAGGGCGGTGACTACGGCTGGCACCCCGTGCCCGGCTACGACGAGTCGGTGCCGATGACCGACCAGTCGCTGCCCGGCAAGCAGCGCGAGGCACGGTGGTCCTCCGGCGACCCGACCGTCGCCCCCGGCGGCGCGTCCTTCGTGGTCGGCAAGAAGTGGGGCGCGCTGCGCGGCACCCTGGCCGTCGCGGTGCTGAAGGACCAGCGCGTGCTCTTCATGAAGTTCGACGACCGCGGCCGGCTCAAGCGGGTCCGCACCCCCGACGCCCTGCGCGAGCACGGGCGCATCCGCCAGGTGGTCGACGGGCCCGGCCACGACCTGCTGGTGCTCACCGACAACGGCGACGGCCAGGACGAGATCCTCTGGGTCAGCCCGCGCTGACCCGCGACCCGGGGTGGCGCAGGTGTTGGCCGGATCCGGCATCCTGGGGGCTCCCATCCCCTTCCCGGAAAGGGCCTGAGCGCCCGCAATGGACACCCAGACCCTGGCCAACCTCGGCCTGGTCCTGCTCTTCGTGCTCGTCGGTGGCGTCTTCGCCGGCACCGAGCTCGCCCTGGTCTCGCTCCGCGAGGGCCAGCTCGACCAGCTCGAGAAGCGCGGCGGACGCGGCGCCCGCGTCGCCGCCGTCGCCCGCGACCCCAACCGCTTCCTCGCCGCGGTGCAGATCGGCGTCACCGTCGCCGGCTTCTTCTCCGCGGCGTACGGCGCCTCCACGCTCGCTCCCGACGTGGCCCCGCTCCTCGCCGGGCTCGGCCTGGCCGACGACCTGGCCGACACGCTGGCGCTGGTCCTGCTCACGCTGCTGATCGCCTACCTGTCGCTGGTGCTCGGCGAGCTGGTGCCGAAGCGGATCGCCCTGCAGCGGGCTGCCGGCATGGCGGTGCTCGTCGGGCCGCCCCTGGACCGCTTCGCCACGCTGATGCGCCCGGTCGTGTGGTTCCTCTCGGTCTCCACCAACGCCGTCGTGAGGCTCCTGGGCGGCGACCCGGACGCGACGTCGGAGGACATGACCGACGAGGAGCTGCGATACCTCGTCGACCAGCACCAGGGACTCGGCGACTCCGAGCGGGCCATCCTCGTCGACGTCTTCGACGCCGGCGACCGCAGCCTGCGCGAGGTCATGCGCCCGCGCGCCGACGTCGTGACGCTGCCCGGCGACTCCTCGGTCGCCGAGGTCACCGACCTGGTCCGCACCAGCCCCTACTCCCGCTACCCCGTCGTCGGCGACGGCACCGACGACGTGCTCGGCTTCCTGCACGTGCGCGACCTGCTCGATGCGACCCCGGACGCCCGGGTCTCCGACCTGGCCCGCCCGATCACCTTCCTGCCCGCGACCAACCGGGTGCTGCCGACGCTGGGCGCGATGCGCCGCGAGCGCACCCACATCGCGATCGTCGTCGACGAGTACGGCGGCACCTACGGGATCGTCACCCTCGAGGACCTGGTGGAGGAGCTGATCGGCGAGATCGAGGACGAGTACGACCCGCCCCCGGCGGTCGAGACCGGCGGCATCGCGGCAGGGCTCAGCATCGAGGAGTTCGCCGAGGCGACCGGGGTCGAGCTCGAGGACGGGCCCTACGAGACCGCTGCGGGGTTCGTCCTGCACCGGCTCGGCCGCATCGCCGCGGTCGGCGACCGGGTCGAGGTCGACGACGAGCACACCCTGCTCGTCACTGAGGTCGATGGGCACCGGATCACCCGCCTCGACCTGCGGGCCACTCCGACGGCCGCTCCGCCGGAGCCCGCCTGAGGCCCTACCGATGCGGGGGTTGAGCTCGCCTCTTGGGACACTTGCGCCTCACCAGCGTCCCGGGAGTCTCGTATGTCCTCGCAGCACCGTCCCCGTCCTCGTCCTCCTCGGCGCCGCGCGCTGACGGTGCTGACGGCGACCACCGCCACCGTCGCCCTCGTCCTCGGAGCCGCTGCCGCGGCCACCGCCACCGACGAGCCGACGCCCACCGAGCCGGTGGTCTTCCCGGAGGTCACCGCCTTCAACCCCGACACCTTCGAGTACGCCGTCGACGTCGACGTGCCCGGCTACACCAGCGTGTGGGCCCGCGGTCTCGGCCAGCAGGAGCTCGAGCCCCAGGGCCGCCAGGTGCTCGACCTCGCCGACGGCCGTGACGCCGTCCAGGTGCTGGGCTGCACCACGGAGCACTACTCCACCTGGGACTGCACGGAGGTCGCTCGGTCGGAGCCCCTCCAGGTCCGCTCGCGTCTCTACCTCTCCGCGTTCGAGACCGTGCACACCAACCTGACCGAGCCGACCGTCACCGTCCGCCTGGCGCGCGACTGGTGGCAGGACCACGCCCACACCGACGGCGACCTGACCTGGTCGGCGCGTCCCGTCGACGCGCCCGAGAGCGAGCCGGTCACCGGCGCCACCACCTACACCGAGGCCTCCGACGGGACGGGCCTGCTGCACGCGCACCTGACCCTCCCCGCCTCCCTGGCCGAGGGCGCCTACACGCTGGACCTGCTCGCCTCGAGCGAGCTGCCCGACTTCGGCCCCCTCGAGCAGGCCTTCACCGCCCTCCTGGTCGTCGACACCACGGCCCCCGAGGTGTGGAAGGTCAAGGTCGCCGAGGACCTCTTCTACCCCGCGAAGGACACCATCCTCGACCACATGCGGCTCTCCGGCCGTGCCGAGAAGGGCGCCGAGGTGACGGTGAGCGTCCTCGACGCCGACGGGGGCCACGTGGCCGCGCTGGACGTCCGTCGCACCCGGGAGCAGTGGACCACCGCCTGGAACGGCCGCCTCGACGAGGTCGACCAGGACGCCGACGGTGCTCCAGCCGCCCGCGCCGGACGCAAGGGCCCGATGGCCGAGGAGGGCACCTACTCGTTCCTCATCCAGGCCACCGACGCCGCCGGCAACACCACCACCGTCCCCACCTCCTCCTTCCGGCTCTCGCACGGCAAGGTCCGGCACCGCTGGGTGACCTTGAAGCTGAAGCCGCAGGACGTGCTCCTGGACACCTCGGTGGGTCGGTGCAGCCGGATCGCGAGGAAGTCGACCCACGGCGGCCGCGGCACGCTCTCCCTGCAGTCGCAGACCCGGTGCCGGGACCCGCGTCAGAGCCACGCGGTCGCCCTGTTCGGTGCCTACCTCCCCGACAGCTACCCCCCGAGCTCGCGAGGGATCACCCGCCGCTACGAGCGCACGCAGGTCTCGCTGGTCGGCGGTCCGGCCACGAACGGCCCGCGCAGCAGCTACGCGGTGATGGGCTACGTCGACTCCAAGGACAGGTTCAAGGGCCGCCGGGTCTTCCGCGGCCCTTGGGGCACCCACGCCGGTGTCGTCTACAAGAAGCCCTACTGGATCCAGTTCGACAAGAAGGCGCAGCGCTACTACGTCCTGTGGCAGGTCGGGCTGTCCGAGGGCAGCCGCTACGACCTCAAGGAGTTCCGCGTCCGCGTGAAGGCCTGGGTCATGCGCTGACCCTGCCGGTGGGGCTCACCAGCCCCACCACGCGGCGCCGGCCCAGATGACCACGAACCACACCACCAGGCACACCACCGGCGCCCAGGCGACCCACGTCGGACGCTTCGACCACCAGCCGACCGCGCGCACCGTGGTCACCAGCCAGAAGAGCAGCAGCAGCGTCTGCGCCCACCACGGCGTGAACGGTGCCGAGGCGGCGTACAGGAAGAAGCAGGCCGCGAGGCCGACCATCCCGACGAAGGGCCAGGGCGAGACGTCGGTGCGTCGGTAGCGGCGCGTGCGGGTGAAGAACGCCACGGGTGGGTCAGTCCTCCTCGACGGCGTCCCAGTCGTCGTCGGCGGACTCCCACTGCTCGTTGCGCTCCTCGGCGATCTCGAGGGCGCGCGAGGCCTCCTCGCGGGAGTCGTAGGGACCGAGCCGGTGCTTGGCCGGGCACAGGTCGTCGACGGTCTCCACGCGGTGGTGCTTCACGCAGTACCAGTACTGGTCGGGCTTGCCTCCGTCGGCCATGGGGCGACCGTACTCCCCCGCGACCTAGACTTCCCGGACGTGACCACCGCGACCGTGCAGCCCGCCGCCGTCTCCCCCCGGCGACCCGTCCCCGCGCAGATCGTGCGCCCGGAGTACGTCGACAAGCCGGCGCCCGCGCGCTTCGAGGGCTCGGAGGTCAAGGACGCCGAGACCATCGAGCGGATGCGGGCCGCCTGCCGCCTGGCCGCGCAGGCGCGCGAGGAGGTCGGGCGCCACGTGGTCCCCGGCGTGACCACCGACGAGCTGGACCGCATCGGCCACGAGTTCCTCTGCGACCACGGCGCCTACCCCTCCACGCTGGGCTACCGGGGCTTCCCGAAGTCGCTGTGCAGCAGCGTCAACGAGGTCGTGTGCCACGGCATCCCCGACGCCCGTGTGGTCCAGGACGGGGACATCGTCAACATCGACATCACCGCCTACCTCGACGGCGTGCACGGCGACACCAACGCCACCTTCCTCGCCGGCGACGTCGCGCCCGAGACCCGCGCCCTGGTCGAGCACACCCGCGAGGCCCTGGACCGCGGCATCCGCGCGGTCAAGCCCGGTCGCCGCATCAACGTCGTCGGCCGGGTCATCGAGGCCTTCGCCAAGCGGCACGGGTACGGCGTCGTCCGCGAGTTCACCGGCCACGGCATCGGCACCCACTTCCACTCCGGCCTGGTGGTCCCGCACTACGACGACCCCGACTACGACGACCTCATCGAGGTCGGCATGACGTTCACGATCGAGCCGATGCTCAACCTCGGCACCCACGAGTGGGAGATGTGGGACGACGGCTGGACCGCGGTGACCAAGGACCGCCGCCCCTCCGCGCAGTTCGAGCACACGCTGCTGGTCACCCCCGACGGCGCCGAGGTCCTCACCCACCCCTGAGACCCGGCGACGCGCTCACCCCTGACGCAACGTTCACGTAACTCGGACCTGGGTATGGTCCGGGCATGACGGCCATGTTCGAGGGATACGGGTCGAGCGGTCCGGCGTACGACGAGATGTTCGACGGGCAGGCGCTGCGACCGCCGTACCGACGACTGCGTCACTCGCTGCGCGAGATGAGCACGCCGGAGCTGGTCAGTCGGGTCGAGCAGCTGCAGGCCTCCTACCTCGACCAGGGCGTCACGTTCGACATCGGCGGTGAGGAGCGGGCCTTCCCGCTCGACATCCTCCCGCGCGTCATCGAGATGGACACCTGGTCGACCATCGAGCGCGGTGTCCAGCAGCGCGTGAAGACCCTCGAGGCCTTCCTCGCCGACGTGTACGACGCCGGGCAGGTCTTCGACGACGGCGTCATCCCCCGCCGGGTGATCACGACGTCGTCGCACTACCACCGGGAGGCCGCCGGGGTGCGCCCGCCCAACGGCGTCCGCGTCCACGTGTCCGGCATCGACCTGATCCGCGACAACGCCGGGGAGTTCCGCGTGCTCGAGGACAACGTGCGCGTCCCCTCCGGCGTCTCCTACGTCATGACCAACCGGCGCGCGATCTCCGCGGCGCTGCCCGAGACCATCGCGCAGCACCGCATCCGCCCGGTCGCGGGGTACCCCCAGCGCCTGCTGGCCGCCCTGCGCGCCGCCGCCCCGGCGGGTGTCACCGACCCGACGGTCGTGGTGCTGACCCCCGGCGTCTACAACGGCGCCTACTTCGAGCACGCACTGCTCGCCCGCACCATGGGCGTGGAGCTGGTCGAGGGTCGCGACCTCGAGTGCCGACGCGGCCGGGTCATGATGCGCACCACCAAGGGCCTCGAGCCGGTCCACGTCATCTACCGCCGCGTCGACGACGAGTTCCTCGACCCGGTGCACTTCCGCGCCGACTCGGTGCTCGGCTGCCCCGGCATGATCGACGCGGCCCGCTCCGGCAACGTCACGCTGGCCAACGCGGTGGGCAACGGCGTGGCCGACGACAAGCTCGTCTACACCTACCTCCCCGACCTGATCCGCTACTACCTCGACGAGGAGCCGGTGCTCCGCAACGTCGACACCTGGCGCTGCGGCGACGCCGAGGCCCGCGAGGAGGTCCTGGACCGTCTCGACGAGCTGGTGCTCAAGCCCGTCGACGGCTCGGGCGGCAAGGGCATCGTCATCGGTCCGCGGGCCACCAGGGAGGAGCTCGACGAGCTGCGCGGCAAGGTCCTGGCCGATCCGCGCTCGTGGATCGCCCAGCCGGTCGTCCAGCTCTCCACCGTCCCCACCTTCGTCGACGGGGAGCTCGGGCCACGCCACGTCGACCTGCGCCCCTTCGCCGTCAACGACGGCAACCGGGTCTGGGTGCTCCCCGGCGGCCTGACCCGCGTCGCGCTCGCCAAGGGCGAGCTGATCGTGAACTCCTCGCGCGGGGGTGGGTCCAAGGACACCTGGGTGCTCGCCGGCCCGCCCAGCCTCAAGGGCCTGCCACCCGAGCCCGGACCTCGTCGAGGAGGCCGGCCAGGGCCAGCAGCAACAACAGCAGCAGCAGCAGCAACAGCAGGCCCGCGACGAGAAGGGGGCGCGCCCGTGCTGAGCCGGATCGCGGAGTCGATGTTCTGGATCGGTCGCTACGTCGAGCGGGCCGAGGACACCGCGCGCATCCTCGACGTGCAGACCCAGCTGCTGCTCGAGGACGCCACCATCGACGAGGACACCACCTGCCGGGGTCTGCTCTCGATCATGGGCATCGAGCCCGGAGACGACGAGCCGCTGCCCGAGCACGTCGACGTCTCGTTCGTGCTCGACCGGCTCTGCTACGGCACCGGTCACCCCACCTCGATCGCGGCCGCCCTGGCCGGCGCCCGCGAGTCCGCGCGCCGGGCCCGGGAGACGCTGTCGGTGCCGATGTGGGAGGCGATCAACACCACCTACCGCGCCATCCCGTCCGGCCACTTCCACGCGATGCGCACCCCCGCGGTCTTCTCCTGGGTGCGCGAGCGGGCGGCGTTCGTCAACGGCACCGCCGACGCGACGATGACCCGCGACGAGGGCTGGCACTTCCTGATGCTGGGCCGCTGCGTCGAGCGGGCCGACATGACCTCGCGCCTGGTCGCGACCGCCTCGCTCAGCGCCGGGAGCGACGCCCCGTGGACCACCACGCTGCGCGCCTGTGGTGCTCACGAGGCGTTCCTCCGCACCTACCGCGGTCTGGAGACCGAGCGGGGCGCGGCGGAGTTCCTCATGCTCGACCGGCTCTTCCCGCGCTCGGTGGTCTTCTCCCTCAACCGTGCCGAGCAGTGCCTGGTCAACCTGGAGGCCTCCGACCCACGTGCCGGGTTCCAGAACGAGGCCCAGCGGCTGCTGGGCCGGATGCGTGCCGAGCTGGAGTACCGCTCGCTGTCGGAGCTGATGACCGACCTGCCCACCGAGATGGAGCGCCTGCAGCGCACCTGCGCGCTGGCGACCGAGGCCGTGACCCGTCGCTACTTCGCCGGGGCCGAGGCCATGAGCTGGACCGGGGTGACCCACTGATGCAGCTGCGGATCAACCACACCACCACCTTCACCTACGACGGGAAGGCCACCGCCTCGTTCAACCAGGCGCGGCTGACCCCGGTCACCACGAGCGAGCAGATCGTCGTGCACAACCGCGTCGAGGTCTCCCCCAAGCCGTGGTTCTACGAGTACCGCGACTACTTCGGCGCCGTCGTCACCGCCTTCGAGGTCGTCGACCCGCACGACACGCTGGTCGTGGCGGCGACCTCCACGGTCCAGACACACCGCGCCACGATGGCCGAGCCCGCGCTCACCTGGGCCGACATGGGCACCCGCGAGGTCGCAGACCGGTGGACCGAGGACCTCGTGCTCCCCGACCTGGTCACCCCGCCCCACGACTTCGCCACCCGGGTCAAGCAGCTCGCGGCCGACGCCGACCTGCCCGGACAGGCCGCGCGGGCGGTCTGCGCGCTCGTCCACGACCAGGTCGAGCACCTGCCCCGCTCCCAGCACGCACAGTCCCACGCCGCCGAGGCCTGGCAGCAGCGGGCCGGCGTCTGCCAGGACATCGCGCACCTCGTGATCGGTGGGCTGCGATCGATCGGCATCCCGGCGCGGTACGTCGCCGGCTACCGACACCCCGACCCCGACCCGGCCGTCGGCACCGCCGTCCCGAGCGAGGCACACGCCTGGGTCGAGTGGTGGGACGACGGCTGGACGGCGTACGACCCGACCTGCGACGCCGCCCCCGACGACCGCTACGTCTCGATCGGGGCCGGGCGCGACCACGACGACGTGCCGCCGCTGCGCGGGATCTACTCCGGTGCCTCGACCGCGGACATGCGCGTCGAGGTCGACGTCACGCGTCTGGCGTGAGGCTGTCGCCGGGGCGCTGACCGGTCTCCACCAGCCGGCGCTCGACGCGCAGCACCGCGACCTCGTGGTCGACCTCGCCGCTCATGGCGGCGGCCAGCCGCAGGTGCGGCAGCGCCTCCTCGAGGCGGCGCTGGCGCTCCAGGCTGCGGCCGAGGGCGTGCCGGGCCCACACGTCGTCAGGCGCGTCGTCGACCAGCACCCGCAGGTCCTCCTCGGCCCGCTGCAGCTGGGCGCGCTGGAGGAACGCCCATGCCCGCAGCGAGCGCAGACCGGTGTTGCCGGGGTCCTCGGTGAGCGCGGGCTCCAGCACCTCCAGCGCCTCCCGAGGGGCGCTGGAACTCAGCAGCTGGTGGGCCGTGCGGTACGCCGACGCCGGCTGGTGCAGCGCCGGGACCGACACGGGCGGGACCCGGACGGAGTGGTGCTCGCTCATGCCCGGTCAACGTCCGGGGCACCGCCCGGATTCCCTGACGGCCGCCTCCTCGCTACCCTGCATCCTGCGGATGGGCCGGCCGGGCGACCGCGTCGCACTCCTCGTGGGTGCGCCGAGGAAGGTCCGGGCTCCACAGGGCGAGGTGGTGGGTAACACCCACCCGGGGCAACCTGCGGGACAGTGCCACAGAGAACAGACAGCCGCCCCTCTCGAGCGATCGGGAGGGACGGTGATGGTGAAACGGTGGTGTAAGAGACCACCAGCGACCGGGGTGACCCGGTCGGCTCGGCAAACCCCACCTGGAGCAAGGTCAAGAAGTCACTTCGGTGGCGCGTGTGCGTTCGAGGGCTGCCCGCCCGAGCACGCGGGTAGATCGCTGGAGGTCGTCGGCAACGGCGACCGTAGATGGATGGTCGCCCCCGGACCCGTGAGGGCGAGGGACAGAACCCGGCCTACAGGTCGGCCCATCCGCACTGCTCCCCCGGGCACCCCGCCTCGCGAGGTGTCCGGCCCGAGCGCCCACCAGGGGGGGGTGAGAGGGCGCCCGACCCGGACAGGGTGAATCATGCCCGGTCGGTCACGCCGGTGTGAAACGAACGCGCCTGTCGTCGACGTCGGCCTCGACGAGCTCCGCCTGGATCTCCTCGCCCAGCGGCAGCGGGGCGTCTCCCTCGATGCGCGCCTCGACGGCCGGTCCGGCCACCACGACCTGCCCGCGGTGCGGCTTCTTCTCGTCGACCTCGACGACCACGCCGGTCATCACCTCGCCGACCCGGTCGCGCAGCACGCCGGCCTCGACGAGGTCCAGGATCCCGCGCTCGTACGCCGACGCGACCCGTCCGGAGCGGCGCATCGTCGCCGGGAGGTCCGGCAGGGCCGCGCGGACCCAGTCGGGCACCGGGTCGCCGGCGCACAGGGCGACGCACACCTCGGAGGCGTAGCGGTCCACGAGGCGCCGCAGCGGCGCGGTGACGTGTGCGTACTCCGCGGCGAGCGCGGCGTGCAGCGGCTGCTCGGGCAGCTCGCCGTCGAAGGCGGTGTAGCCGCTGCCGCGCAGCAGACGGGTGCAGGCGACGACCATGGCAGCGTGCTCGGGACGGGTGGGATCGAGGCTGCGCACGAAGTCGGGGCGTAGCCGGTGAGCAGCGAGACCTGGGCGTTCCAGTCCTCCACGGGCAGCCGCGCACGGTGCTCGAGGTGCCAGCGTCCTCCGTCGACCACGACCTCCTGCTCGGGGATCGGCAGCGAGACCCCTCCTCGGGCGGCCTCGCGGGCCAGTCGCAGCGGTCCGATCTCCGCGAGCCGCGCCAGCGTCTCCGGTCCCTCCCCGGCATCGACGCGTCGCTGCGCCTCCTCGTAGGTCAGCTGCTCCCGGCTGCGCACCAGGGCCCGGCGGACGTCGGCGTCCACCCGCTCCCCGTCGGGCCCGAGCCGGATCGTCCACAGCAGTGCCGGGCGCACCCGTTCCGGCAGCAGCGACGCGGCGTCCTCGCTGATCGCGGGCGGGTGCAGCGGCACCTTCTCCTCAGCCCCGTAGAGCGTCTCGCCGCGGCGGTTGGCCTCGACGTCGACCGGGTCCCCCGGGCTGACGAAGGCCGCCACGTCGGCGATGGCGTAGTGCACGACCCAGCCGTCGCCGTCCCGGGCGACGTGCAGGGCCTGGTCGAGGTCCTGCGCCCCCTCGGGGTCGATGGTCACGAAGGGCAGGTCGGTGCGGTCCAGCTCCGGCAGCCGGGGGGCCTGCGCCGCGCGCGCCGCCGCCTCCTCGACCTCGGCCGGGAAGGCCGGGGTCACCTCGAGCTCGGTCTGCAACCGGCGTACCTCCTCGCGCAGGAGGCTGGCCGGGACCCGCAGGACGGGGTGGGAGGTCATGCAGGCACCATAGCCAGCACCATGCTGATCCTCCTGCCGCCCAGCGAGGGCAAGACCGCACCCCGCCGGGGCAAGCCGCTCGACCTGGCCGCCCTCACCTGCCCCGAGCTCACCGACGCGCGCCGCGCGGTGATCGACGCCCTCGTCGACCTGTGCTCCGGGGACGTCGCGAAGGCCGCGGAGGTGCTTGAGGTCGGCGCCACCCAGCACGACCTGGTGGCGTTGAACGCCGGCCTCGCCGACGCACCGACGGTACGCGCGGACGCCGTCTACAGCGGCGTGGTCTACGACGCGCTCGACGCGCCCACGCTCTCCACCGCCGCCCGCCGCCGCGCCTCGTCCCGGCTCGCGGTGACTTCCAGCGTCTTCGGCGTGGTGCGTCCCGGCGACCGGATCCCCGCCTACCGCCTCTCGGGAGGTACGACGCTGCCCGGCCTCGGGTCGGTGGCCGGTCACTGGCGCGCCCACCTCGACCCGGCCATGACCGACCTGCTCGGCGGCGGGCTGCTGGTCGACCTCCGCTCAGCCGCCTACGCCGCCTTCTGGCGCCCGGGGCCGGAACTGGCGCCGCGGGTGGCGACGGTGCGCGTGCTGCACGAGGTCGACGGGAAGCGGAAGGTCGTCTCCCACTTCAACAAGGCCACCAAGGGCCGCATCTCCCGCGCCCTGCTCGAGGACGGCGCCAACCCCGGCTCCCCCGCCCGTCTCGCGGAGGCGCTGCGCGACCTGGGCTGGATGGTCGAGGTCGGCGAGCCGACCGCCAAGGGCACGCAGCTCGACGTGGTGGTCGAGGAGCTGTAGCTCAGGTCGGCTCGACCGGCAGCCACAGCTCGCCACGGGCCGACCCGTCAGTCGGGTCCAAGGCCTGGACCGCGACAATCTCGGGTCCCTCGCGCAGCCGCCACGGTTGGGACGGGAACCACTCGGTCGCGGTCCTCGCCCAGGTGTCCTGCAGGACCGCCGGGCGGACGCGTCGGGCGTGTCCGAGCAGGCGCAGGTCGGGCAGGTCGACGATGCGGGTGTGCATGGGTTCTCCTCCGTGGACGGTCAGCGCGAAGCTGATCGCGGGCTGGGTGCGCAGAGGACCGCCGTCACGTCTCACCTCGGCCGGGCTGGCGCCGTGCATGGCGCGGAAGGCCCGGCCGAACGCCTCGCTGGAGCCGTAGCCGTGGCGCACGGCCACCGTGAGCAGGTCCGCTCGGCCCGTCGTCAGGTCGCGGGCGGCCAGGGACATCCGGCGACGACGCACGTAGTCCGACAGCGGCATCCCCGCCAGCGACGCGAACGTGCGCCTCAGGTGGTGCTCGGTGGTCCCGATCCGGGCGGCGAGCGCCGCGGCCTCTACACGTCGGGCGGGGTCCTCCGCGAGGTGCTCCTCGACCAGCGCCACGGCCCGGTTGAGCTCGACGATCACGTGGTCCTCCTCTCTTCGCCACCAGCCTGTCCGCAGCGGAGGTCGTGGCGCCCGATCATCGGTGGCCGATCCGATCGACGGGGTCAGCCGTCGCCCGCCGCGTCTCGCGCAGCACGGAGCCGCGCGTGCAGCCACGGCACCACCGCGGCCAGGTCGGAGCGGCTGTCGGGGTCCTGGGCCCGGAAGATCCGCTCGTAGGTCGCGACCTGGAAGGCCGTCTCGACGGCGGGCGTCAGCGCCCAGGCCCGCTCGTGGTCGAGCTCGGGATAGGCCGCCCGCCACGGCTCGCTCCACGCGGCCCACACCCGCGTGGCGTGCTCGGCGTCCGGGCGCTCGGCGGCCAGGTGCCGTGCGTCAAGATAGGGGTGCGTGAGGCAGGCGTCGGTCCAGTCGAAGACGACCGGCGAGGTGTCACCGGCGATGTTGCCGAGGTGCAGGTCGCCATGGTTGAGGGCCGTCGGGAGACCGATCGCGTCGAGGGCCTCGATCTGCTCGACCACCCACGGCTCGACCTCGGCCCACTCCGTCCACTGCTGGGGGGAGAAGCGGTCGCGCAGCACGCTGTCGTGCAGCGCGCGGTGCAGCTCATCCGCCAACCCGGAGAGCGATCGCTCCTCGACGCCGGCGTGCACCAGCTCCGCCCGGTCGGCCGCGAGCTGGAGCCGCGCCATCCCCGTCGCGGTGGCCCCGGCCAGGTGCGCCGGCTCCGCGTCCGCGTCGGTGAGCTCTTCGAGCAGCATCCAGGCCCGGCCCGGGTCCACCGCCACGACGTCGGGCGTCAGGTCCGGTGCCAGCCCGGCCACGACCGCGGTCAGTGAGGGCTCGGCCCGGAACCACTCGCAGGTGGCCTTGAACCACAGGTCGCGCTCTCCGTCCGCCCCGGCCACCGGCACACGCAGCACGGCCGAGAGCGACCACAGCTTGGTCGGCACCGGCTCGGCCACCCGACGGAGCCCGACTGCGGGGAGCACCTCGTCCAGCCAGGCGGCCACCTCGCCTGCCCACGCTGCGCTCCACCAGGGCTGACCCGTCACCACGACCCGTCCCGTGCGCCACGCGTCGTACGTCGCCACCAACCAGTCCACGGTTGCTTGGTCGAACCCTGCCTCGGCCGGGTCCCGTGACCAACCGTCCTCCGGCAGCGACTGCCCCTCGCCCGGCACGAGCAGGTGGACCACGCGGTCGTCGGTCTCCCACCGGGGCGTCCCGCACTTCCAGGCGCGCTCGACACCCAGAGCGGCGGTCAGGTCCCCGTGGTCGACCCAGCGCTGGTCGAGATCGACCACCCGCCAGCGACCACGCGCGGAATCGAGCAGGACGGCACGATGCAGACGGGACGGCCGGGTCGTGGACACCCGCGGGTTCTACCAGCGACCGGGGTCCAGCGTCGCGCCATTTCCCGGCGGCAGGGTGTTGTAGAGCCGCATCGAGCCACGTACCCCGCCGGGCGCCTTGTCGTCCGGGTAGAACGACACGACGCTGACCGAGGCCGGCGACAGCTCCATGCGGAACACCGCGTCCAGCGGCGCACCCATCGTGTGGGCCACCAGCGTCTTGATGGGCGTGACGTGGGAGACCACGACGACGGTGCGTCCGGGGTGCTGCTCGAGCACCCGGTCCAGCCCGCCGAGCACTCGCCTCTCGACCTCGCGGAAGGACTCACCGCCCGGCGGCGGTACGTCCAGCGAGCCCAGCCAGGCGTCGAGGCCCTCGGGGTCCTGCTCGGCGACCTCGGCGAACGTCAGGCCGTCCCAGTCGCCGAACTCCATCTCGGCGAAGCCGGGCTCCACCTCGACCGGCAGCCCGAGGGCGTCCGCGACGATCTCGGCGGTCTCGCGGGTGCGACGCACGGGCGAGGCGACCACGGTGTCGACGCGGTCGCCGAGGCCGGCCAGCCAGTCGGCGGCCGCGCGGGCCTGTGCCAGGCCCTCCTCGCTCAGGGGCGGGTTGTCGCCACCGAGGCCGCCGGAGAACTTCTTCGCCGAGGTGTGCTTCGTGACGCCGTGGCGGACCAGCACCAGCGTGGTCGGGGCGCCGGTGGGCGGCGACCAGCCGCGGTGACCGGCCTGGTCCTGCTCGCGGTCGGTCCGCGCGGCACCCGGGGACTCGATCTCCTCGATCACCGACTCCTCGTCGGCTGCCCCGTCGGTTGCTCCGTCGGCGGCGCTGGTCACCGGGCCCGGAGCGACCTCGTCGCCGTCCATCGCCCGGTTCGCCAGGGCATCGGCATCGGCGTTCTCGGCGCGTGGGATCCAGGTGAAGGTGGTGCCGGCGGGAGCGAGGGCGCGGGCCTCGGCGTGCAGTGGCTGCAGGCCGGGGTGCTTGACCTTCCAGGCGCCCTTCATCTGCTCCACGACCAGCTTGGAGTCCATCCGGACCTCGATCCGCGCACCCGGCGCGTGGTCGAGCGCGAGCCGCAGACCGGCGATGAGACCGGCGTACTCGGCGACGTTGTTGGTCGCCTCCCCGATCGCCACCGCCGCCTCGGCGAGGACCTCCCCGGTGGCGGCGTCGCGCACCAGCGCGCCGTAGCCGGCCGGACCCGGGTTGCCGCGCGAGCCGCCGTCGGCCTCGACGACGACGGTGTCCGGGCCTGTCCCAGGGGTTGCGGTCACAGGCCGGACTCGGAGGTGCGGACGAGGATCCGCGAGCACTCCTCGCAGCGCACGACCTCATCGGCCGGGGCGGCCTTGATGGCGGCGAGCTCGGCGGCGTCGATGCCGAGCTGGCATCCGCCGCAGCGGCGCTGGGTCAGGTGCGAGACGGCCAGGCCACCCTTGGACTCGCGCAGCTTCTCGTAGAGCGCGAGCAGGTCGGCGGGCAGTCCCTCGACCGCGGGACCGCGGCGGGTGGCCAGCTCGGCGAGCTCCGCGTCGATCTCGGCGAACCGGGCGTCACGCGCGGCCGCGAGCTCGGCGAGCCGGGTGTCGGCGGCGCCGATGCGGTCGTTGACCGAGGAGAGCATCCCCTGGGCGGCCTCGAGCCGCTCCATGACCTCGAGCTCCTCGTCCTCCAGCGTGGAGATGCGGCGCTCGAGCGACTCGAGCTCGCCGGTCATCCGCTCGAGGTCCTTGGGGTTGGTGATGAGGCCGGCGTCCATCCGCTCCCGGTCGCGGGTGCGGCGCGCCTTGACGGTCTCGACGTCGGCGTCGACCTTCTCCTGCTCGACGGTCAGGTCGTCGACGACGATCTTGGCGTCGCGGGCCTCGTCGACCAGGGCGGCGCGGCTGCGCTCGAGCTCGGCGATCTCGGCCAGCTCGGGCAGCGTGCGGCGCTGGTGGTGCAGCTGCTGGGCCCGGGAGTCGAGCTCCTGGACGTCGAGCAGCCGGAGCTGGGCGGCGGGGTCGGCTTTCAGCGTGACTCCTGGGTGTCGTGGTGGATCACAGGCGGGTTCAGGGTGGTTCAGGGGCGCTTCAGGGGCGGGTCAGAGGCGGTGCGTCCACGCGTCGGTGGAGCGCGTGCTGACCCGCACCTCCACCGTATCGCCCAGCGCCCCCTCCAGCCGCCTCGCCAGCACCGGCAGCCAGGTCCACTCCGCGGCCCAGTGGGCGACGTCGACCAGGGCGGGACCCTCGTGCTCGAGGAACTCCGTCGCCGGGTGGTGGCGCAGGTCGCTGGTGACGTAGACGTCGGCGTCGGTGCCGCGCACGGTGTCGAGCAGGAAGTCGCCCGCTCCCCCGCACAGCGCCACGCGGCGTACGGGACGGTCCAGGTCGCCGGCGACCCGCACGCCGTGGGCGGTGCCCGGCAGCGCCTCCGCGACCCGCTCGGCGAAGGCGCGGAGGGTGGTCGGCTCCACGTCGCCGATGCGACCCGTGCCGGTGGTCCCGATCCGCGGGTCGGCCAGCTCGAGCACGTCGTAGGCGGGCTCCTCGTAGGGGTGCGCGGCCAGCATCGCCCGGACGACGTGGGCCCGCCGACCACGCGGGAAGACCACCTCGATCCGCACCTCGTCGACGCGCTCGGCCTCGCCCACGGAGCCGATCGTCGGGTCGGCGCCGGGCAGCGGGCGAAAGCGCCCCTCCCCGGCGACCGTGAACGAGGCGTGGTCGTAGTCGCCGACCTGACCCGCGCCGGCACCGGCCAGCGCCGCGCGCATCCCGTCGGCGTCCTCGGCCGGCACCATCACGCCCAGCTTGTCGACGGCCGGCAGCGGCGCCGGGAGGATCGGCCGCGCGTCACGCAGCCCCAGGGCCAGGGCCATCGCCTCGGACACGCCGCCCTCGGCCTGGTCGGCATTGGTGTGGGCGGCCAGCAGTGCGCAGCCCGCCCCCGCGAGCGTGAGCGACGTGCGCCCCTTGGGGGTTTGGCTCGTGAAGCCGTGGACGCCCTTGAGGTAGAGCGGGTGGTGGGTCAGCAGCAGGTCGGCATCCCAGTCCGCAGCCTCCTGCGCCACGACCGGTGCGGGATCCACGGCGAGCAGGATCCGGCGTACGGGCTGGTCGAGGTCGCCGTGCACGAGACCGACCCGGTCCCAGCTGTCAGCGGTGCCGGGCGGGTACCACCCGTGCACCAGGTCGACGACGGATCGCAGCGTGGGCTCGGCCATGGCGGCGAGGGTAGCGGCCTACGCTCCCTGTATGTCCGCCCCGAACTCAGTCGTGAAGATCAACGCCATCACCGTGCCGCCGCAGGCGGGCCCCGAGCTGGAGAAGCGGTTCGCCGCCCGCGCCCACACCGTCGACGGCGCCGACGGCTTCCTCGGCTTCCAGCTGCTGCGGCCCGTCGCCGGCGACGACCGCTACTTCGTCGTCACCCACTGGCGCGACGAGGAGTCGTTCGCCGCCTGGCGCGACGGCGACGCCCGCGCGGCCCACGCGGGCCCGGCGGGTGCCGAGGGCGAGCAGCGCAAGCCGGTCTCCAGCGGCGCGGACCTGCTGGAGTTCGAGGTCGTGCTGGACGTCAAGCCGTCCTGAGGCCGCCGGGAGGCGGGCCCCTCGGGCGTTGCTAGCCTGCGCCGGTGAGAGCTGAGGGAGGCGAGGAGCAGCACGCCTCCTTCCGCCGGGGCCTGCGGCTGGGGCTCCCCTTCGCGGCGGTCGGGTTCTTCCTCAGCGTCTCCTTCGGGGTGCTGGCCCGGCAGGCGGGGTTCAGCGTCGCCCAGGCCAGCGTCACCGCGATGATCGTGTTCGCCGGCTCCGCCCAGTTCGCCGCGCTGTCCGTCGTCACCGCTGGTGGCGGCATCCCCGCGGCCCTGACCGCGGGGAGCCTGATGAACGCCCGGTTCCTGGCCATGGGCATCGCCCTGGCGCCGTCGCTGCCCGGTGGCCCGTGGCGACGCGCAGCGCAGGGGCAGACCGTCGTGGACTCCTCGTGGGCGCTCGCCCATCGTGGTGACGGCACCTTCGACCGGTGGTTGCTGTTCGGCACGACGCTCCCGCAGTACGTCGCGTGGACGCTCGGGTCCGTCGTCGGCGCGGTCTCGGGCGACCTGCTCGGTGACACCGACCGACTCGGGCTGGACGCGATCTACCCGGTCTTCTTCCTGTCGTTGCTGATCGCGGAGCTGCGGGACCGCGTGTCGCGCCGGGTCGCCCTCGCCGGTGCCCTGGTCGCGCTGGCCCTGGTGCCCCTCGCGCCACCGGGCATCCCGATCCTGGCCGCCAGCGCCGTCGCGCTCGTCGGTGTGGTGCGGAGGGCCGGGTGAGGCACGGATGACGTTGACCTACGCGCAGGTCTGGTGGCTCATCCTCGGCCTCGCCGCCCTGACCGCGCTGATCAAGGCGGCCGGCCCGGTGCTCCTGGGGGGCCGGGCGCTGCCGCCACCGGTGACGCGGGTCATCGTCCTCATGGCGCCGACGCTCCTCAGCGCGCTCGTGGTCACCTCGGTGCTGGCCGCCGGCCGGTCGTGGTCGGTGGGGGCGCACACCGTGGGGGTCGCCGTGGCGGCGCTGATGCTGTGGCGCAGGTGCCCGCTCGTGCTGAGCGTGCTCGTCGCCGTGCTCGTCACCGCCGGGCTCCGCGCGCTGTGACTCAGAGGCGGTAGACAGCCCTCGCGTTGTGCCGGAACACCTTGCGCAGCAGGTCGGGTCCGCCGTCGGCCAGCAGGTCGGCGAGCGCGCCGACCACGACGCCGTACGACGCCACGGACTTGTCCATGGGGTAGTTCGACCCGAACAGCAGCCGGTCGGGGCCGAAGACCTGCGTGGTGTGCTCCACGAGCGGGGCGACCCGTTCGGCGAGCTGCTGACGGGTCAGTCCGCGCTCCCGGTGCCCCAGGGTGGGGAACGCCAACCCGGAGTGCTTGGCCACGACGTTGGGGCACGTGCCGGCCAGCTGGGCCAGGTCGTCGCGCCAGCGGGCGAGCAGGTCGCGCCGCTCGCCCTCCGTGCGGGCGGTGGACCTGCCCATCGGGCCGCACACGCCCACGGGCGGGGCGTAGTGGTCGAGCACGATCGTGGTCTCGGGGTGCTCCCGCGCCAGCGTCACCACCTCGGGGAGCTGGTGGGAGTAGACGTAGGCGTCGAACGTGAGCCCGCGCTCGGCGACCGCGGCGAACCCGCGCAGGAACGACGTCGACGTCATCACGCCCGGCTCGTCGATCCAGTCCATGACGCCGCGGTCGGGGTGCCAGGTCGTCATGAACCGGATGCCGCGGAACCGCTCGCTGGCCCGTGCGTGGGCGTCGAGCTGCGCGCCGAAGTCCGGGGCGCGCGGGTCGGCCGTGCCCACGACGGCAGCGAGCTCCGGGCGACCCGGGGCCCCGAAGGGCAGGGTCTCGAGCCACGCGGTCTCCTCGGACGGGTCCGGCCGGTGCCACCCGGCCTGCACGTGCACCGCCGCCTCCACGGGCACCCCCACCGCCTCCACGGTCTCCGCCGCGTCGCGGGCGTAGTCCTCGGGAAGGTAGGGCTGGGCCACGTGCTCGGCGGTGAGGACCAGCTCCCGCTTGGCCTGCGGCAGCAGGACGGGCAGCAGCCGCTCGAAGAGCCGGGGCGCACGGCGGTAGAGCGGCGCCAGCCGCGACGCCTCCCGCGGCGTCGTGAAGGGGTCCCACTGGTGGATGTGGGTGTCGACGATCGCCGGTACGACGCCCTGCAGGGACGTGGTCAACGGGTCGGTCACGCGGATCCTCCTGCCCTTTCCCCGGCCGGGGAACGCGGGGCCCATTCCACCCGACGACCGCGTCGCCGCAGGATCAGTTCACCTGCCGGTCACGGCCCTCCCAGTACGGCGCGCGCAGCTTGAACTTCTGCAGCTTGCCGGTCGCGGTGCGGGCCAGCTCGTCACGGAACTCGATCGAGGTCGGGGCCTTGTAGCCGGCCGCCTTGTCCTTGCACCACGCGATCAGCTCGGCCTCGGTCGCCTCCGCCCCGGGCGCGAGGACCACCAGCGCCTTGATCGTCTCGCCCCACTTCTCGCTCGGCACGCCGATGACGGCGACCTCGGAAACGGCCGGGTGGGAGAACAGCACGTCCTCCACCTCGATGGAGGAGACGTTCTCGCCGCCCGTGATGATCACGTCCTTCTTGCGGTCGCTGATCGTCAGGTAGCCGTCCTCGCCGATGGTGCCGCCGTCGCCGGTGTGGAACCAGCCGCCGGCCAGCGCCCTCGCGGACTCCTCGGGCTGGTCCCAGTAGCCCTCGAGCACCACGTTGGAGCGCGCCAGCACCTCCCCGCCCTCGTTCTCGCCGTCGGCCTCCGAGATGGAGAGGCGTACGCCGAGCGCGGGAGCCCCAGCGCGGGTCAGCAGTCCGGCACGCTCCTCGGCCGGCAGGTGGTCCCACTCGGCGCGGGTGCGGTTGAAGGTCAGCAGCGGGCTGGTCTCGGTGAGGCCGTAGATCTGGATGAACTCCCAGCCGAGCTCCTCCTGCACCCGCACGACCGTCTTCGTCGGCGGCGGCGCGCCGGCCATGATGATCCGCACCCGGTCGCGGCCGGGGATCTCGCCCTCCCAGTCCTGGGCGGCCTCCAGCACCGCGGCAGCCACGGCGGGGGCGGCGCACATCACGGTCACCCCGTGCTCGGCGACCCGGCGCAGGATCTCAGCGCCGTCGACCTTGCGCAGCACGACGTGCTTGGCGCCCAGCCCCGTCATGGCGAAGGGCATGCCCCAGCCGTTGGCGTGGAACATCGGCAGAGTGTGGAGGTAGACGTCGCGGTCGGAGACCTGCGCGTGCATCGCGAAGGTGACGGCGTTGACCCAGATGTTGCGGTGGGTGATCTGGACGCCCTTGGGCCGTGCGGTGGTGCCGGAGGTGTAGTTGATGCACGCCGTGGCGTTCTCGTCCGGCTCCCACGGCCGCGGCACCGAGCCCTCGGGAGCGTAGATCAGGTCGTCGTCGCCGATGACGAAGCGGTGCTCGGCCGTCACGTCGGCCAGCGCCTCGTCGAGCTCGGGATCGATGATCAGCACCCGGGCCCCGGAGTGCTCGACGATGTAGCGCACCTCGTCGGGACGCAGCCGGAAGTTCACCGGCACCAGCACCCGGCCGTAGGCCGAGACCCCGAAGAACGAGGTCAGCAGGCGTGCCGAGTTGTGCGAGACCACCGCGACCCGCTCCCCCACCTCGATCCCCAGCTCGTCGAGCCGGGCGGCCTGGCGCGCGGCCAGCGACGCCATCTCGGCGTAGGTCAGCTCGCCCTTGGTGCCCAGCGGCGCCGCCGGCTGGTCGGGCTCGTCCACCACGCCGGTGCGCTCGCCGTAGACGGTGAGCGCACGCTCGATGAAGTCGGACACGCTGAACGGGACGATCACGACGGGCTCCTTGCGGTCGGCGGAGGGTCAGCGGGGTGTGACGCCCGCCACCCTAGGGCCGCCACGGTTGGCCTCCGGCTGCCGTGCCGCTCGTCGTCGCCGAGCGGCCCCTCCGCGCGACGAGCGGTCCCGATGACCGGCGGTGGTCCGGTGAGCACGTGGCGCTCCGCTGGATGAGAGTGTTCTCATCCGGCCCTCATCGCGCCGTCATGGCGGGTGAGCATCATGGAGCCATGACGGGATGGGCCAAGGTGCTGCTGGGAGTGGCGCTCGGCCTGCCCATGGGCGCCTACGCCGTCGGCAGCCTGGTCGCCTCCTCCGCGGACCCACCGCCCGCGCGATCGCCGATCATCCTCGAGGACGCACCAGCCCCGAGTCCCGGCACGACACCCGGTGCCACGCTGACGCCCCAGCCGACCCCGCGGGTCTCCCCCGGTCCCCCGCAGGTCGTCGTCCCCGGCTACGTCGACCGCGACGACGACGATGAGCGCGACGAGGACCGCGACGACGACGAGGACCGCGACGATGAGCGCGATGATGAGCGCGACGAGGACCGCGACGACGAGGACGGGGACGACGACTGAGGACCCGCCACACCGCGTCCCGGACCGGGCTGTCGGTCCGCACCCGCATCACCGCCGCCGTGGCCACCCTCACCGCGGCCACGTTGGTCATCGCCGGCGTGCTGGTCTACGCGATCGAGCTGCAGCGCCTCGAGGAGCAGACCCTCGCCGCCGTCGACCAGGAGCTCCAGGAGTTCGACCGCATCCAGTCCGAGGGCATCGACCCGACCACCGGTGAGCCGTTCGCCGACGTCGCGGCCATGCTCGAGCTGTTCTTCCAGCGCAACATCCCCGACGACGACGAGCTCCTGGTGGGGTGGATCTCCACCCGTCCCGACCCGGTGCGCTTCGTATCGCCCGCGGCCGATCCTCTCGTCGACGACCCGGGCTTCCTGGACGCCGCCGCCGAGGTGGCCGCGTCCGGAGGGAGCCGACGGCTGGACGTCGACGGTGCCGGGGAGATCCTGCTCGTCGGGCAGCCCGTCCGCTTCCGCAGCACCACCGAGGGCGGCGCGCTGCTCGTGGTCACCCGCCTCGACGTCAACCGAGCGGCGCTGCGCGACACCATGCGCACCTACGCGATCGTGTCCGCCCTGGCGCTGCTCCTGGTCGCCGGCGTCGCGTTCGCGGTCACCGGACGACTGCTGGCCCCGCTCCGACGCCTCCGTCGCACCGCCGAGGAGATCAGCGAGCTGGACCTCTCCCGCCGCATCCCGGTCACCGGCAACGACGACATCACCGCACTGACCGGCACGGTCAACACCATGCTCGACCGGCTCGAGAGCGCCTTCGTCGAGCAGCGTCGCTTCCTCGACGACGCCGGCCACGAGCTGCGCACCCCGCTGACAGTGCTGCGCGGACACCTCGAGGTCCTCGACACCCGCAGCCAGGCGGACGTCGACGAGACCCGGGACCTGCTGCTCGACGAGGTGGACCGGATGTCGCGTCTGGTGGGCGACCTGATCCTGCTGGCGAAGTCCGACCGGCCCGACTTCGTGCGGGTCGCCCACGTCGACGTGCGCGAGCTCACCGAGGACCTGCTGGCCAAGTGCAGCGGGCTGGGGAGTCGTGAGTGGCTCCTCGACGAGATGGCCGAGGCCAGCGTCGAGGTGGACGCGCAACGCCTCACCCAGGCCGTGCTCCAGCTCGCCCACAACGCGGTGAGGCACACGAGTGCCGGGGACCCGGTGGCGATCGGGTCCTCGTACGACGGCACGCGCCTGCGTCTGTGGGTCCGCGACACCGGGCCCGGGCTGGCTCCGGACGACCGCACCCGGGTCTTCGAGCGCTTCGCTCGTGCCGCCAGCGAGGACCACGACGGCTTCGGCCTCGGACTCTCGATCGTGTCCGCCATCGCCGAGGCGCACGGCGGGTCGGCACGCTGGGAGGACCCTGGGCACCACGGTCACCCGTCCGGGTCGCGGTTCGTGGTCGACGTCCCCGCCGTCCGCGTCACCACAGACCGAGGCGCCGACCCCGAGGAGGACACGTGGCCAGGATCCTGATCGTCGAGGACGAGGAGCGGATCTCGGCGTTCATCGCCAAGGGACTGCGTGCCGACGGACACCTGCCGACCGTCGTCGCGGACGGCCGCGTCGGCCTGGACCAGGCGCTGTCGGGCGACCACGACCTGATGATCCTCGACGTGGGCCTGCCGGGACTCGACGGTTTCGAGGTCCTCGAGCAGCTGCGTGCACAGGGCTCCCGGATGCCGGTGGTGGTCCTGACGGCCCGGGACTCCGTGACCGACACCGTCTCGGCGCTCGACGGCGGCGCGGACGACTACATGAGCAAGCCGTTCCGCTTCGCCGAGCTCCAGGCGCGTGTCCGGTTGCGCCTGCGGCAGGTCAACGCCGTACCGGCCGACGCCGAGGTGGCGCTGGCCGCCGGGGGCGTGCGCCTGGACCTCCGCACCCGCCGGGCCACCGTCGACGGGCGGGAGGTCGAGCTGTCGGCCCGCGAGTTCAACCTGGCGGAGATCTTCATGCGCAACGCCGGGCAGGTGCTCTCCCGCGAGCAGCTCCTCGACCACGTGTGGGGCTTCGACTTCGACCCCGGCTCGAACGTGGTGGACGTCTACGTCGGCTACCTCAGGCGCAAGCTCGGCAGCCACGCGATCGCCACCGTGCGAGGCATGGGGTACCGGTTCACGACCTGAGGTCACAGCTCAGGAGCGCCAGCCCGCCAGCCTGGGGGCCGGGAGCGAGGCCAGCACGGGCTCGAGGGCCTCGGAGACCTCCCGCGGCTCCGGGCGGCACGCCGGGTCGCGCGACAAGCCGGCCAGCAGCACCTCACGGACCGCGCCCGGCACGTCGTCGGGCAACCGGCGGGGCTCCTCGACCACCTGGGGGTGACGCGCACCCGGGTCGTCGGCGGCAGGGTCGCCGTCCCGGAACGGCCGGTGTCCGACCACCGCCTCGAACATCGTCGCCGCCAGCCCCCACACGTCCGCTGCCGGTCCCGGGCCGCCCAGGCCCACCGGGTCGGCCTGCTCGGGGGCGAGGTAGCGATCGGTGCCGATCACGTGCGTCAACCGAGCGGCGTCCTCGACCCGACGCGCCACCGACAGGTCGATCAGCCGCGCCGGCGCGCCCATGATCGTGTTCGACGGCTTGACGTCCAGGTGCACCCAGCCGAGGTGGCGCAGGTAGTGCAGCGCCGACGCCAGCTCGATGCCCAGCGGCAGGTACTGCTGCGGCTGGAGTCGCCCACCACGCCGCAGGAGCGAGGAGAGCCGTGGTCCGTCGAGGTTCTCCAGCACCAGGTGCGGCCGGGGGCCGTCCGGGCACGCACGGAGCGCCCGGACGACCACGGGGTGCGAGACGGCGGCCAGGGCGGCCGCCTCGCGTCGCAGCCCGCGCAGGGACGGGGCGTCCTCGACGAGGTCGGGTCGCACCACCTTGGCCACGACCGGTCCCCACGTGACCTCGTCGAAAGCCAGGTAGGCCTCGTAGGTCGCTCCTCCGCCGAGCCGTCGCACCGCGGTCAGCTCGTCGGTGATCGCGTCGCCCTCGCGGAGCTCCCAGCTGCTCATCAGCGGCGGGTGTCGTTGCGGGACTTGTCGTTGGTGCTGTTCGCCGAGCGGTCACGCGTCCTGTCGCCACCGTCGCGGGTCCAGTCGCGCGTCTTGTCGCCGCGGCTGCGGTCGCGATCGCGCGACACCGCGGTCACCCGGGAGTTCGTGCCGTCACGGCTGTCGACGCCCGAGGTGTCCCGGGAGTCCCTGGTGTTGTTCGTGTTCTTGGTGTTGGTGTCCTTGCCGGTGTCGTCGTCATCGTCGTCGTCGACGCTCATCACGACGTCGGTGCGGTCGTCCTCGCGCTTCCAGAAGGAGTCGTCGGCCACCGCCGACGACGGGAGCGTCAGCAGCCCGGCGCCCACGGCCCCCGCCAACGTGCCGAGCCCGAGCTTCACTGTGGTGCGCATGTCCAGTCCTCTCGTCGTGTGCCACCGGCTCCTCCGGCGGCGACGAGGACGATTCGACCCCCGGACGGTGAGGTCGACATGAGCCGTCGATGAGACGGCCCTCATCCACCGCCGTACCCTGGGTACGACGCCCACGACCCTGCGAGGCCACCATCACCGCCCCGACGCGCCCGACCAGCCCGGCCAGCACGGCCAGCACGGCCAGCACCGCCGGCACGACCCCCGGTGCTGCCCTGGTGTGGTCACGCGCCGCCGTGCTCGGCGGCGCCATGGCCCTGGTCGGCGGTGTCTCGCACACCTCCGCGGGCGGCCTGCTGCCGCACGCCGCCGTCACGGCGCTCGTGGTGCTGGGCTGCGTGGCCCTGTCCGCGGTGTTCCTCACCGGGCCGGCCAGCCCGCTAAGGGTCGTCGCCCTGCTCGTGGGCGGCCAGACGGGCGTGCACGTCGCCCTGACCCTGGCCGCCGGTCACGTCGGCGACGCGGCCACAACCGTGCCGTTGCGCTCGGGCAGCCCGCTGGCCCCGGCCGCGGTCGACGGACGCCGCGTGGGATCCCTCATGGAGCAGACCACCGCACCGGCCGCGACCACCCCCGGCGTGGACGCCTCGTTGCTGGGCCACCTGCAGGGGCAGGGCCTCGGCATGCTGGCCGCGCACACCGCCGCCGCCGTCGCGCTCGGCCTGTGGCTGGCCCTGGGCGAGAAGGCGCTGTGGCGGGTCCTGCTGCTCGCGGCACAGGGTGCCTTCCGTGCCCTGACCCGGCCCCGCTGCCTGCAGGACCTCCTGGCCACGGTCACCGGCCCCCGGCCCACGCGCCTGCCCGTCCGACCCCGGGTGACCCGGCCGGCCGGGCTGCGCCACCACAGCGCCGTACCCCACCGCGGGCCACCGGCCCTCCTCGCCTCCTGACCCACGGCTCCCCCGGCACCTGACCGGGGGGCCTCCCCCGCGCCGCCCCCGGCGCACCCAGAGACGAGGAACAACCACTCATGCACACCCTGATCACGCGACCCTCCCGGGTCCTCGGCCTGTCCGCCGCCGCCCTCCTGCTGGTCGGCGGTCTCGCCGCCTGCGGCGAGGAGTCCGACTCCGGCACCGCCACGGACGGGACGTCCGCCTCCACCTCCGGCACGGCCACCACCGACGCGGCGTCCTCGCTCGTCGTCGGTGACCCCTGGGTCCGCGCCACCGCGGGCACCGAGGACACCTCGATGACCGCGGCCTTCATGACCATCGACAACACCGGTGACGAGGACGTCACGCTGGTCGGCGCCTCGAGCGAGGTCGCCGGGATGGTCGAGATCCACGAGATGCTCATGGTCGACGGCGCGATGGCGATGCAGGCCATGGATGCCGGTCTGGTCATCGAGGCCGGCCGCGGCAAGCTCCTCGAGCCCGGCGGCTACCACGTCATGCTCATGGACGTGCAGACCGAGCTCGCCCCCGGTGACGAGGTCGCGCTCACCCTCGAGTTCTCCGACGGCTCCACGGAGGAGCTCACCGTCCCGGTGAAGGAGTTCACCGAGGAGGAGGGGCACTACCACGAGCCCGGCACCGACGAGGACCACTCGCACGGTGACGACGACGAGACGGACTCCGACGAGGAGTCCTCGGACCACTCGCACTGATGTCGGGCCCCAGCAGTCCTCGCCGGCCCATCAGCCGGATCAGTCGCCGGGGGCTCCTGGGCTACGCCGGCACGACCGGGCTCGGCGCCGCTGCCGGCGCCGGCCTGGTCGTGGCCGCGGGCGGGGACTCCCCCGCCCCGGCCGCGCCGGCCACGCAGGCACCCGGGGAGACCGTGTCCCCGTGGGGCTCGCACCAGCCCGGTGTCGCACAGCACCCACCCGCCGTCACCGAGGTCGTGGCCCTCGACCTGCTCGACGGCGTCGACCGCGAGGCCCTGGGCCGCCTGATGCGCGTGTGGACCGGGGACGTCGAGGCGCTCACCGCGGGCCGCGGCGCCCCCGGCGATCCTGCCCCCTGGCTCTCGGCCCCTGCCGCCGACCTCACCATCACCGTGGGCGTCGGCCCCGGCGCTCTCGGCACCGACCGCTTCGGTGAGGGACCGCCCGGCTTCGCCGAGGTGCCCGCGATGACCCACGACCGGCTCGAGGAGCGCTGGTCCGGCGGCGACCTGTGTGTCACGGTCGCCGGCCGCGACGGCACCACCGTCGCCCACGCCGTACGCCGCATGGTGGCCGACGCGGAGCCGTTCGCCCGCCTGCGGTGGCGACAGGTCGGCTCCTGGAACGGCACCGACCCCGAGGGGCGCCCGCAGACCGGGCGCAACCTGTTCGGCCAGGTCGACGGGTCGGGCAACCCCCGTCCCGGCACCGAGCTCTTCGACAGCACCGTGTGGATCCGCGAGGGCCGCTGGGCCGGCGCCACCACCATGGTGCTGCGCCGGATCCGGATGGACCTCGACACCTGGGACGAGCTGACCCGCGACGAGCAGGAGCGCTCCGTGGGCCGACGGCTGACCGACGGCGCCCCGCTCACCGGCGGGGAGGAGCTCGACGACCTCGACCTGGCCGCCGAGTCCCAGGGCCGGCTGGTCGTGCCCCGCGACGCCCACTCGCGGCGCTCGCACCCGAGCCTGCACGGCGGCCGCCGGATCTTCCGCAAGGGCGCCAACTACACCCGGGAGGTCGACACGCCCCGCGGTGCGCGGGTGGAGAGCGGGCTGCTGTTCGCCAGCTACCAGGCGGACCTGAGCGACCAGTTCGTGCCGCTGCAGCGCTCCCTGGACGAGCTCGACCAGCTCAACGAGTGGACCACCGCGATCGGGTCGGCGGTCTTCGTGGTGCTACCCGGGTTCGAGGACGGCTCCTGGCTCGGGGAGTCGCTGCTCACCTGAGCCCCGCTGCCGGCTGCGGCGGCGAGCTGGGGGCCGGGACTACAGCGCGCCCGCACCGTCCAGCACGAGGAGCAGCCCGAACAGGGCGAAGAGCGCGGCAGCGCCGTACCGGATGGTGCGCTCGGGGAGCGGGCGGCCCAGCACGGCGCCCACGCCGATGGCCAGGGCGTCGGCGGCGACCATGCCGACGGTGCTGCCGATCCAGGTGCCCAGCCAGCCCTCCTGGGTGGCCAGCGTGATGGTGGCGAGCATCGTCTTGTCGCCGAGCTCGGCGAGGAAGAACGCGACACCGACCGCGACGATGGCCATGCCCGTGCTGCGGCGCGCCTTGTCGGCCTCCGCGTCGGTGAGCTCGTCGCCGCGCAGCGTCCAGGCCGCGAAGCCGAGGAAGGCGATGCCGGCCGCGATCGCGATCGGTCCCTGGTACTGCTCGAAGCTGGAGCCGATCGCGTAGCCGATGCCGACCGACGCGAGGTGGACGATCGCGGTCGCCAGGGTGATGCCGAGCAGCACGTCGCGTGCGCGGTACCGGGTGGCGAACGTCATCGCCATCAGCTGGCTCTTGTCGCCGAGCTCGGCGACGAAGATGAC
>NZ_LUPI01000059.1:0-6215 GCF_001627265.1 Nocardioides sp. REDSEA-S30_B4
AGATCCCCGACCGCATCAGCCAGCGGGTCAAGCTCAAGCGCCCCACCTGCGTCTTCCCCCACTGCACCCGCACCTCAGCCAGGACCGACCTCGACCACATCGACGAGTACGTCCCACCCGACCAAGGCGGACCACCCGGCCAAACCGCCACCGACCGTCTGGCTCCGCTCTGCCGGCGACATCACCGAGCCAAGACCCACCCATCCCCCGACGGGCGGTGGGACTACCAGCAGCTCACCCCCACCACCTGGCTCTGGACCAGCCCCCACGACCTCCGGTTCCTCGTCCACTCCGACGGCACCACCGAGCTCTGACGGCGCGCCCTCAGGACGACGAGTGAAGGGGCTCAGTCCTCGACCAGGCCCAACCTGAGGTACTCCGCGGCGTAGGTGCCCGAGAGCAGCAGCGAGGCGTAGCGCGCGACCTCGGTGGGCGCCTCGGTGGTGAGCGTCTCGACGCGGACGCCGCGCTCGGCGGCGGTGGCCTGGAGGCGCCCGCGCTGCTCGCGGACCGTGGCGTCCTCGGAGCCGTCATCGAGGACGACGAGCACCGGGCGCGGGCCGGCACCGCCCTCGGCGAACGGGTCGTCGAAGACGTCGCGCGGCCGGGCGGCCTCGATGACGGGCAGCAGGTGCTCGGCGTCGCCGGCGATGGCGGTGCGGCCCGAGGCGCGGCGTACCTGCTCGGCGACGCGGCGTGCGGCACGGGCGGCGAGGACCGAGCCTCCCCACACGATCGGCGTCGCGTCGGCGAGCGCGATGGCCAGCATCTTGGCCTCGTTGACCGCGAGGTCCTTGCGGGGACCGCAGTCGATGGCCACCTGGTCCAGCGCGTCGGCGACGGCATCGGGGGCGGTCTCGGGACCCAGCTGGACGCGGTGGAGGTAGGACAGCATCACGACCGCGGCCGCGAGCTGGTCGCCGGTGGTCGAGGGCAGGACGGTGGCGTAGCGGCCGACGGTGTGCTCGGCCACCAGCGAGCCCGGCGGGCACGCCACGACCACCTGGCAGCCACGACGCACGGCCTCGGCGACCGCGGAGGCCGTGCCGCTGTCGCTGCCGTCGGGGGCCAGGACGATCACCAGGTCGAGGCTGCCGGCCCACCCCGGCAGGGCGGGACCGGGCCAGGCGACGAACGGGACCGGGCACCACGGCTCCAGGACCGCGCGCAGCAGCCGGGAGTCGGGTCCGGCGGCCACCACGGCGCGCGGCCGGTCGAGCTCGCGGGCCCGCTCCACGGCGCTGTCGGCCGCCTCGGCGGCGTCGCCGACCTCCCGGCGCACCCGGGACCCCGACTCCGCCAGGTGGCGCAGCCGCATGTCCATGGTGCCGAGGGCCGACTCGTCGTCGAGGCGGGCCTCGTCGAACCAGGTCACGGAGTGCGGGCCTCGTCGACCAGCAGCACCGGGATGTCGTCACGCACGGGGTACGCGCGACCGCAGCTGCCCTGGCACACCAGCTCGTCGGAGCCGTCGGGATCCACGGCGGGCGCCAGGTCACCGTGGCAGTCGGGGCACACGATGATCTCCATCAGGGCCGGGTCGATGTTCACGCCACTCCTCCACGGATCTTCGCCAGCACGTCGTCGCGCACGGCCGCCATCGTCTCCTCGTCGCGGCCCTCGGCGTTGAGCCGCAGCAGCGGCTCGGTGTTGGAGGGACGCACGTTGAACGTCCAGTCTGCGTGCGACACGCTCAGCCCGTCGAGCCGGTCGGTCGTGACGCCGTCGCGGCCGGCGTACTCCGCCTCCAGCGCGTCCATCACCGCCGCCTGGTCGCCGACCTCGGAGTTGATCTCCCCCGACATCGGGTAGCGCTCGTACGCCGCCAGCAGCTCGCTCAGCGTCCCCTCGGCGCCCGCGAGCGCAGCCAGCGCGTGCAGCGCGGCGAGCATGCCCGAGTCGGCGCGCCAGAAGTCGCGGAAGTAGAAGTGCCCGGAGTGCTCGCCGCCGAAGATCGCGTCGGTCTCGGCCATCGTGGCCTTGATGAAGGAGTGCCCCACCCGGGTGCGGACCGGGGTGCCGCCCAGCTCGGTCACCAGCTCGGGCACGGCCCGGGAGGTGATCAGGTTGTGGATCACCGTGGCCCCGGGCTCCTTGGCCAGCTCGCGGGCGGCGATCAGCGCGGTCAGGGTCGAGGGCGAGACCGCGCGCCCCTTCTCGTCGACGAGGAAGCAGCGGTCGGCGTCGCCGTCGAAGGCCAGCCCGATGTCGGCGCCCTCGGCCAGCACCCGCGCCTTCAGGTCGGCCAGCGTGGTCTCGTCGAGCGGGTTGGCCTCGTGGTTCGGGAACGTCCCGTCGAGCTCGAAATACATCGGCACCAGGTCGACCTGCTCGGCACCGATCCGGTTGAAGACCGCCGGGGCGGTCCACCCCGCCATGCCGTTGCCGGCGTCGGCGACGACCTTGAGCCGGCGGCCGGTGACGGGAGCCAGCGAGAGCAGGTGGGCGGCGTAGGCCTCCAGCACGTCGTGCTCGCTGATGGTGCCGGCCTGCGCGGCGGGGGTGAAGCCGTCGGTGGCCGCGCCGGACGCGATCAGGTCGCGGATCTCGTGCAGCCCGCTGTCGGCGCCGACCGGGACAGCGTGGGCGCGGCACATCTTGATGCCGTTGTACTGGGCGGGGTTGTGGCTCGCGGTGAACATCGCTCCGGGGTGACCGAGGTGCCCGGAGGCGAAGTAGAGCTGGTCGGTGGAGGCCAGGCCGATCATGATCACGTCGGCGCCGGCCTCGGAGGCGCCCTGCGCGAACGCGCCGGCCATCCCCGGGGAGCTGGGACGCATGTCGTGGCCCACCACGACGGTGCTCGCGCCGACGACCTGCACGTAGGCACGTCCGGTGGCGAGGGCCAGGGCCTCGTCGAGCTGGTCGGGGACGGTGCCGCGGACGTCGTACGCCTTGAAGATGGCGTGGACGTTCTCCGCACTCAGGGTGTCGGCCATGCGACGACCTTAGTGGTCCGTCAGTGGTCCGTGGTCAGGACCCGGAGGTGTCCCTTGCGCCCCGTCTCGCGCCCGGTCTCCTGGTCCGGGGCGACCCGCCGCGGCTGCTGCGGGCGGCCCGCCTCGCGCACCGCGTCGGCCAGCGCGAGCAGGTCGTCGTTGCTCGGACCCGGCGGCGCCGGCTGCGCCAGCCGCAGCACCTCCCAGCCCCGGGGCGCCGAGAGCCGCTCGCTGTGCGCCTCGCACAGGTCGTAGGCGTGCGGCTCGGCGTAGGTGGCCAACGGACCGAGCACGGCGGTCTGGTCGGCGTAGACGTAGGTGAGCGTCATGACCGCCGGACGACCGCACGCGGTGCGGCTGCAGCGACGGGCGGGACTCACGCCGCAGACGCTACCCGGCGCTCCCCCGCTCGACGACTAGGCTCGCGGACATGACTCGTGACCGTCGGGGACGCGGCATGCGCGGACCCGGCGTGATGCCGGCCGAGCCCGGCCGCCCCGTCCTCCGCACCGGCCGCGAGCGCTTCGACGCGCTGGTCCTCGACGTGGTGACGGCCATCGAGGAGCGCTGGCAGGACCGCCTCGGCCTCGTCGAGTACGCCGTGGAGGACGCACCTCAGGTCCCCGACGACTGGGACAGCCCGGCCGTGCCGCTGTCCTCGCTGGTCCGCGGGGCCGGTGACCGGCCGACCCGGCTCGTGATCTTCCGTCGTCCGATCGAGCACCGCGCGGAGCGCCGCAGCGACCTGGAGGCGCTGGTGCTCACCGTGGTGGTCGAGCAGGTCGCCGAGCTGCTCGGTGTCGAGCCCTCGGTCGTCGACCCGCGCTACCCAGAGGATTGAGCGCCGACTAGCGCAGGCCGGGTCGCACGTCGGGGACCAGCCCCTCGCGCAGCAGCTCGCGCAGCCCGACGACGGCCGCGCCGTCGTCGTTGCCGAGCACGAGCGACCCGACGACCGGGGTGCCCTGCGGGGCGACGCGCAGCAGCGCCGCGCGACCGGGGACCTTCACCTCGACCGCCGTCCCGGGTCCGACCTCCGCGACCTTGCTGCTCACCTCGCGGCCCTGCCCGTCGTAGGCGACCACGTCGACCGTGCCCAGCGCCTGTGCTCCGCCGAGCACGAGCCGGGAGCCTGGATAGGCGACCGGGACCAGCGTCGGCTGCGTCACCGCGCCCGCGGGCACGATCGTGAGCAGGTCGCCGCGCACCCGGCCGCGGAAGGAGGAGGTGGCCGGCTGCGAGGAGACGACCTCGATCCCGAGCAGGCCCTCGGCGACCTCCGAGCGCAGCAGCTTGGTGATCGAGAAGCGCCGGACGCTCGACGGGTCGACCAGCACCTCCTCCAGGTCGGCCGGGGTGAACGTCGCCTCGGCCGTGACCAGGCGCAGCGAGACCCGCGAGACGCTGTCGGAGGTGTTGGCGACGACCACCTCGGGGTCGTCGACCCCGTCCGGCACGCCCAGCAGCAGCTGCGAGGTGGCGGGATCGCGCTGGCCGCTGAGGTACTCCTTGGTGGTCTCGCCCCGTCCGATCGGCACGAACGCGTCGATGACGGTGGCGGCGAGCCGACCCCGCTCGGTCGTGACGCGGAGCGCGAGCTCCTCGCGCTTGGGGATCTCGGCGCCGAGGTCGAGTCGGACGGTCGCGCCGCCCGCGACGGAGACCCCGCGCAGGCGGCCGCCGGCGCCCACCGGTCCGGACTGGCCGAGGACGGTGATGGTCGCGGTCGCGGGCCCGGCGTCGGGGTTGTGCAACTCCAGCACCGAGGTGTGCTCGGCACCCGCCCCGACACCGGTGAACCACTGGTCGCTGCTCGTGGCGGGGCAGTCGACCGCGCGCAGGCCGGGGGTCGACCACCGCTGGACGACGAGCCCGGGGGCCGTCGCCCCCGCCCCGCTCACCCGGGTCGCGTCCGCGAGCTCGACGCGACGGTCCGGCGTGACCTCGACGGTCCGCGGCTCGCTGGCGCGGCCGCCGGCGACGGCCTGCACCTCGCCGGTCTCGCCGACCTCGACGGCGTCGGAGGCCACGAACACCCCTCCGGCCTCGTTGCCGGTCGGGCAGACCAGCACGCTGCGGGCCAGCGGCACCTCGCTGGGCGCCCGGTCGACGGAGTCGACCTGTACCTCGGCGTCGGCCAGCAGGGCCGCGCAGATCGCCACGGTCGGGACGACCGCCGTCACGACCGCGAGCGGGCCCGGCCGGGAGGACGAGGGCCGGGTCACGGTGGGCCATCTCATCTGCGGCTCCCCTCGGTCCTGCTGGCGCCCCGCGTGGGCGCGCACTGCACCAGTGCGACGGCCAGACCGGCGAACTGGACCAGCAGCAGGACGGGGCGCAGCCAGGAGCCCGGCCCGTCGAGCGCGTCGGCCGCCGGCTCGCGGGAGACCCGCCAGGCGCGGGTGTCGCGGTCCTCGGCCGAGGCCTGCACCAGCCCCGGCGCCGCGTCGAGCACGGAGGCGACGTCGCCGTCGGCGGGCGCCGGCAGCACGACGTACTCGATGCCCCGCTCGGAGAGGTCGGTGGCCAGCTCGTCATCGGGCTGGCTGACCGCCCGGCGCACGAGCGCGGTCAGGTCGGTGTCGCGCGGCGAGAGCCCGAGGACCTCGTCCTCGCCGACGGTCACGCCGTCCCCACGACGCACGACGTAGTCGACGCCGTCGCGCACGGAGCCGGTGAGCACGAGGATGCCGCGCTCGGGGGCCTGCGCCGCGCTCTGCACCATGTACGCCGGGATCCCGGCGGCGTCCTCGGCGGCCAGTCGGTGCTCACCGCCCGCGAACCACCCCAGCCCCACGAGCGGGACCAGCGAGGCGACGACCGCGAGGGCGACGACGCCGGCCCGCCACGGCCCAGGCAGAGGTGCGGAGGCGCCCCGGCGCAGCTCGACGGCCCCGAGGGCGCCGAGCACGACCGCGGTGACCAGGGCGCCCTGCAGCACCACGACCAGCACGGCCACCGAGGCCGGGGTCGAGCCGCCGGCGACGTCGAGGGTCACCCACGACAGCACCAGCGTCAGCAGGGCCGTCACCGCCGCCAGCAGCCAGCAGATCAGCACGGGGATGCGGGTCGGACGCGGCCACAGCGCCACCAGGGCGAGGACGACGACCAGGAGACCGACCCACGTCGGCGCGCCCAGCCCGCCGAGCCGGCCGGCCAGGACGTCGAGGCCGTCGGGCATCGGGGCCGGCAGCCGCCCGGCGCCCAGCAGCAGCCCCTCGGCGGCAGTGCGACCGCCGCGGTCTCCGCGCTGCTGCTCCTGGCGGTGCCGGTGTC
>NZ_LUPI01000006.1:0-30636 GCF_001627265.1 Nocardioides sp. REDSEA-S30_B4
ACCCCACGCCGGCACCGACCGCCGAGCCGACCGCCGGGCCGACCGGCCCCTCCGAGGAGCCGACGCCCAGGACGGAGCCGGAGCCGGAGCCCACGCCCGAGCCCACACCGGAACCCACACCGACCACCGCACCGCGGGTCACCGCCCAGGGCTCGGCCACGACGGTGCTCGGCGTCACCTGGCGGGTCGTGCTGGACGTGACGTCCCTGCCCGAGGGCGCCACCGGGCAGGTCCGCCTGAGCAGCGACCGACCGCTGGTGGCGCTCACCCTCGACCCGCGGTGCGCCGGCCTCGCGCTCGGCCCCGCCACCTGCTCGCTGGGCACGGGCACCTACACCTTCCGCGCCGTGCCGCTCCCCCTCGGCACCACGACCCTGACCTTCGAGGTCACCACCGACGACGGCGAGTCCCTCACCGTGCGGGTCCCGCTCACCTGAGTCACACGCACCCACGCCGAGACTGGCGCGCACTCACCCCAACAGGCGGGCATGACGACTGTCCACGTGGGCAGGCTGCGCCCATGTCGATCAGCCGCACCATCGCCCGTCCGCTCCTCGCCTCCACCTTCTTCATCGGCGCCACCAACGCCCTCAAGCACAGCGACGCCATGGCCCACAAGGCCGAGACCGTGACCGACAAGCTCGTGCCGCTGCTGCAGAAGGCCGTGCCCGCCCTCCCCCAGGACCCGCAGACCCTGGTGAGGATCAACGCCGGTGTCCAGCTCACCGCCGCCCTCGGGCTGGCCACCGGCCGCGCCCCCCGCACCTGCGCCACCGTGCTCGCCGCCTCGCTGGTGCCCACCACGGTCGCCGGCCACCGGTTCTGGGAGGCCGACGACGACGCCTCCGCCCAGCAGCAGCGGCTGCACTTCGCCAAGAACCTCTCGCTCCTCGGCGGGCTGGTGATCGCCGCCGGCGACACCGACGGCAAGCCCGGCGTCGCCTGGCGCACCCGCCACCTCGCCAGGACCGCCAAGCGCGAGGCCAAGCGCGAGGCGAAGCTGGTGTCGGCCCGCGTCCGATGAGCCGACCCGCGCGCCACGACCGGCCCCGACTAGGCTGCGCGGGTGCCTGACGCCCCGCTGCCCGACCCCTGGCCGGCACCGCGCGCCACCAGCCCCGTGGAGGCGACGGTCAGCCTGCCCGGCAGCAAGAGCCTCACCAACCGTGCGCTGGTGCTGGCGGCCCTGGCCGACGGGCCCAGCGTCGTACGACGGGCGCTGCGGTCGCGCGACTCCCTGCTGATGGCCGCGGCCCTCACCGGGCTAGGCTCGCACGTCGACACCAGCACCGACGACTGGACGGTCACACCCGGCGCGTTCGCGGGTGACACCCAGGTCGACTGCGGGCTGGCCGGCACCGTCATGCGGTTCGTGCCCCCGGTGGCGGCGCTGTCCCACGGCACCGTCTCCTTCGACGGCGACCCGCACATGCGCACCCGCCCCATCGGCGAGGTGCTGCTCGCGCTGCGCCACCTCGGCGTCGAGGTGGACGACGACGACCGCGGCGCGCTGCCGTTCCGGCTGCGCGGCCACGGGTCGGTGCGCGGCGGTCGCGTGGTGCTCGACGCCTCGCAGTCCTCGCAGTTCGTGTCCGCGCTGCTGCTGGCCGGCGTGCGCTACGACGAGGGCATCGACGTGCGCCACGACGGCAAGCCGATCCCGTCCCTGCCGCACATCGACATGACGGTGGCGATGCTGCGCGAGCAGGACGTCGAGGTCGACGACAGCGACGCCAACCGGTGGGCGGTCGCCCCCGGTCCGCTGCGGGCGCTGGACCGCACCATCGAGCCCGACCTCTCCAACGCCGGCCCGTTCCTCGCCCTCGCCGCGGTGACCGGCGGCAGCGTCACCGTCCGCGACTGGCCATCGGAGACCACCCAGGCCGGCGACGCCTGGGGCGAGCTGCTCACCGCGATGGGCTGCGAGGTCGAGCACGCCTCCGCCGGGCTGCGGGTCACCGGCCCCGCGCCCGGCACCCTCCAGGGCCTCGACGTCGACCTGCACGACGTCGGCGAGCTGACCCCGGTCGTCGCCGCGCTGTGCGCCCTGGCCACGACCCCCAGCCACCTGCGCGGGGTCGGCCACATCCGTCACCACGAGACCGACCGGCTCGCCGCCCTGGCCCGTGAGCTCGGGGGTCTCGGCGCCGACGTCACCGAGCACCCCGACGGCCTCTCCTTCCGCCCGGCACCGCTGCACGGCGGGCTCTTCCACACCTACGCCGACCACCGGATGGCCCACGCCGGCGTGGTCGTCGGGGCCGCGGTCGACGACGTGCTCGTCGAGGACGTCGCCACGACCGCCAAGACCTTCACCGACTTCGCCGGGGCCTGGTCGGCCCTCTTCGGGCGCTGAGGCGGGCAGGTCGATGAGCGGGCGCTACTCCGAGCACGACCACGAGCACTACGAGCGGCCGCGGCGACGGACCCGCCCCCGCACCAAGGAGCGCCCGTCGTACGACGACGCGACCGACGCGGTCGTCGTGACCGTCGACCGGGGTCGGTTCACGCTGCGCGTCGAGGACCGCGTCGTGATGGCGGTCAAGGCCCGCCCCCTGGGCCGCAAGGGCGTCGTGGTGGGCGACCGGGTCCGCGTGGTCGGCGACGTCTCGGGCGACGAGGGCTCGTTGGCGCGCATCGTCGAGGTCGAGAAGCGCTCCACGGTGCTGCGACGCACCGCCGACGACGACGACCCCGTGGAGCGGGTGATCGTCTCCAACGCCGACCAGCTCGTGGTCGTGACGGCGCTGGCCGACCCCGAGCCGCGGCCCGGCCTGCTGGACCGCGCGCTCGTCGCGGCCTACGACGCCGGCATGCGCCCCCTGCTGTGCCTCACCAAGGCCGACCTCGCCTCCCCCGACGCCCTGCTGTCGACGTACCGCTCGCTCGGGGTCCCCTGGGTCGTCACGCAGCGCGGCGGCGACCTCACCGAGCTGCGCGACGAGCTCGCCGGTCGCATCAGCGTGCTGATCGGTCACTCGGGCGTCGGCAAGTCCACCTTGGTCAACGCCCTGGTCCCCGACGCCGACCGCGAGGTCGGGCACGTCAACGCCGTCACCGGCCGCGGGCGACACACCTCGACGTCGGCCTACCTGCTGGCGCTGCCGGAGCACGACGGCCGCCCCGGGTGGATCGTCGACACCCCGGGCATCCGTTCCTTCGGGCTGGCCCACGTCGAGCCCGAGCACCTCATCGAGGCCTTCCCCGACCTCGACGAGATGACCGAGGAGTGCCCCCGCGGGTGCACCCACGGCAGCGAGGAGCCCGAGTGCGGGCTCGACGAGGCCCTGGCCGCCGGCACCGCCGACCCCGACCGGGTCACCTCGTTCCGGCGGCTCCTCGCCGGTGATGGCGTCGCGCGAGCGGACCCGCGAGAGCGTGCGGCGGATCGACCCCGTGCGCAGCGTCGTCGCCGCCACCGCCAGGGCCGAGAAGGCCAGGGTCACCCACAGCGCGAGGACCGCGCGGTCCTCGTGGGTGCCGACCGCGGGGATGTTCGACAGGGCCGGGTTGTCCTCGAGGTAGCTGTCGCCGCTGAGGTAGGCCAGCACGACGAAGACCGCCGCAAGCACCGCGGTGACGAGCGTGACGCCGCGCAGCCGCTCGCGCAGTGCGGGGACGGCGTACGCCACGGCCAGCAGGCCGGCCACCGGGCCGAACACGACGGCCCCGTGGACGAGCAGGGCGTGGGCGGGCATCCCGTTGATCTCCATGGACCACCACCGTAGGCCCAACCGGGCCGGATGCACCTGAGGCTAGCCTGTGCGTTCGTGGCCACCCCCGACTTCACCGACGACCTCCGCCTGGCCCACGTGCTGGCCGACGACGCGGACTCGCTGACGACCGCGCGCTTCAAGGCCCTGGACCTGCACGTGATGAGCAAGCCGGACCTCACGCCGGTGACCGACGCCGACCAGGCCGTCGAGGAGTCGATCCGCCGCACGCTCTCGCGGGTCCGCTCGCGCGACGCCATCACCGGCGAGGAGCAGGGCACCACCGGCAACAGCCAGCGCCGCTGGATCGTCGACCCGATCGACGGCACCAAGAACTTCGTGCGCGGCGTCCCCGTCTGGGCCACCCTGATCTCCCTGGTCGTCGACGACGAGGTCGTGGTCGGCGTCGTCTCCGCGCCGCAGCTGCAGCGCCGCTGGTGGGCGTCGGCCGGCGGCGGCGCCTGGACCGGCAAGTCGCTGCTCAAGGCCACCCGCATGCAGGTCTCCGACGTACGCCGCCTCGAGGACGCCTCCTTCTCCTACTCCTCCCTGTCCGGCTGGGAGGACCGTGACCGCCTCGAGGACGTGCTGTCGCTGATGCGACGGTGCTGGCGCACCCGCGCGTACGGCGACTTCTGGTCCTACATGCTCGTGGCCGAGGGCGCGGTCGACATCGCCGCGGAGCCCGAGCTCGAGGTCTACGACATGGCCGCCCTCGACGTGATCGTGCGCGAGGCGGGCGGCTCCTTCACCTCCCTCGACGGCAGCGCCGGCCCCTGGGGCGGCAACGCGGTGGCCACCAACACCCACCTGCACGACGCCGCGCTGGCCTTCCTCGGCGGCCTGCCCGACGACGCCGGGGACGACCCGGACCAGCCGCGCAGCGGTCCGGGCTCGGTCTCGGACCTGCGCGCGCGCCGCTCGCGGGACTGACCCCTCCCGGAGGCGTCCACGAGAGGCGTCGGACCCTGTACGCGTGAGCGGCGTCACTTGTACCGTCGTGGCAACGCTCCCGTCCCCGACCCAGGAGGTCCCCCGTGAACATCGCCGCCGTGCTGGACGCCAAGGACCGGGGCCGCGAGGTCGTCAGCATCACCCCCGACGCCGGGGTGCGTGAGCTGCTCGCCCTGCTGGCCGAGCACAACGTCGGCGCGGTGGTGGTCAGCCGCGACGGGCGCACCCTCGACGGCATCGTGAGCGAGCGCGACGTCGTGCGTCACCTGCACCACGACGGCACGGTGGTCGACAACACCGTGGGGGCGATCATGACCGAGGTGGTGGAGACCTGCCGGCCCGACGCCGGCCTCGACGAGGTCATGGAGACGATGACGCGTCGTCGCTTCCGCCACCTGCCCGTCGTCGGCGACGAGGGCCTGGTCGGCGTCGTCAGCATCGGCGACGTGGTCAAGCACAAGATCGGGCAGCTGGAGTTCGAGCGCGACCAGCTCGACTCCTACGTGCACCAGGCCTGAGATCGCAGCTCGCCGAGGCTGACGCGGTGCCCGCCGACGCGGATGTCGCTGTCGGCGTCGACGACCTGGCTCACCACGGGCGACCCGTCGACGACGCACCCGCCGGCCAGTGCCCTGAGCACCGAGCGGCCCTCCAGGTCGTGCCCCAGGACGGCATGACGGGGCCGCAGGCCGGGGAGCACCACGTCGCAGGCGGGGTGGGACCCGATGACCAGGGTCGCGGGCAGCCCGACGGCGCTCGTCGTGGGCGCGGTCGTGGGCGCGGGGGTGGGCGCGGCCGTGGGCGCCGGGGAGAGCGCTGGCGCCGGGACGACGCTCGGCAGCCGGCGTACCGCTCGCACGCCGCGTACGCCGCGGAGCAGCCGACTCCCCGCCGCGTCGATCCCTGCGAGGGCCAGGTCCTGGGGCCGGCCCGCGCGGACCGCCGGCAGCCCGGGCAGCCGCCACACACCACCGCGGTCACCGCCGCCCAGCGTGAGCAGCCGCCGGCCGCGACGCTCCACGTGCAGTGCCACGCCGTGGTCGGCCAGCAGGTCGGCCAGGGCCCGGACACCGGCCCAGTCGACACCCACCCCGGAGCGCGGGGGCGACGCCGCACCGTCGGGCGCGAGGTCCACGACGACCTGACGGCCGCGTCCGCGCACACGCACCACCGCGGTGCTGCCATCGGCGTGCTCGGTGCTGATCTCGAGATCGATGTCCAGGTCGATGTCGAGGTGGGGGCCGCGCGCAGAGCCGGGCCCTGCGACCGGGCTCATGACCGTTCCTCGTCGACGTCGCCGCCGCTGACCGCCACGTGCCCGCGCACCCGCCACCGCGAGTGGCCGGTCGTGCCGGGCACCTCCACCTCGACGTCGGCGAGGTCCAGCCGCAGGGGCCGACCGTCCCGCGCGCCCGCAAGGACACTGCCCACGGCGGTCGCGAGCTGGTCCCACGTATCGATCCGACCGACCGTCGGGGTGCTCCCCATGCCAGCCACCACCCTTCCACAGGTTCCTCAACAGGCTGTTAAGGTATAACATCACATATGTGAACACGACGTCTACCTCCGTCCCGGTCCACCACGCGAGCGGGTCCCTGAGCATCGGCGACCTCGCCGAGCGCACGGGCGTGGCCCCCGCGACCCTGCGCATGTGGGAGCAGCGGCACGGGTTCCCGGTGCCCGAGCGGCTCGACAGCGGCCACCGCCGCTACTCCGAGGCCGACGTCGCCGGCGTCCGCGAGGTCCTCGACCGCCGGGAGGCCGGCGCCCGGCTCGACGCCGCCATCGCCGACGTCCTGGCCGGGGCCCAGCGCGCCGCCGAGCCGCGCGCCGCCTCGGTGTGGGCCGAGCTGAGGCGCCACCACCGCGAGGTGCCGGTCCACCGGCTCACCAAGCAGACCCTGCTCTCGTTGTCGTGGGCCATCGAGGACGAGTTCGCCGCGAAGGCCGAGCGGGCGCACCTCTTCGGCCTCTTCCAGGCCGAGCAGTACTACCGCCCGGCCCAGCGCCGCTGGCGCGAGCTGTCGCGGGTCGCGGGGTCGGCGTACGCCTTCTACGAGCCCACCGCGCCCGGGGCCCCCTCCCCGGAGGGCGCCGTCGCCGTGCACATCGGCGAGGACTCGCCCGTGCGGCGGGAGTGGGCGGTCGTCTGCGACAGCCGCGACCTGCCGGTCGCGCTGACGGCGTGGGAGCTCCCGGGGCAGGAGGGGGTCCCGGACCGGGAGCGGCTCTTCGAGTCCGCGTGGACCATCGACCCGGACGCCGTCCGCCGCGCAGCGCGCACCTGCGCCGCGCTGGCCGCCGACGCCGGAGCCCCCGGCACGGCCGCGGTCCAGTTCGCCCTCGCCGACGACCCCGCCCCGGTGGCCGCCGACCTGGCCGCCGTGAGCGCGCTCTTCTCACGGGTCGTGGCCTACGTCGACGACGGCCACCGCCCGCGCCGCGGCCGGTGACCACCGTGGGCGAGCACGACGTCGTGGTGGTGGGCGCCGGGCTCGCCGGCCTGCGCTGCGCCCGACGCCTGCAGGAGGCCGGGCTGGCGGTGCTCGTGCTCGACCGGTCCGACCGGGTCGGCGGCCGCGTGCGCACCGACGAGGTCGACGGCCACCTGGTCGACCACGGCTTCCAGCTGCTCAACCCCTCCTACCCCGCCGTACGCCGCTGGGTCGACGTCCCCGCGCTCGGGCTGTCCCCGTTCCCGGCCGGGGTGCGGGCCGCGACCGACCACGGCACCGTGGACCTCGGTGACCCGCGGCGCGAGCCCGGGCTCCTCCCGGCCAGCGGCACGGCGGCGCTGCGGCGTCCGCGCGAGCTGCCCGGCCTGCTGCGCTGGGTGCGCCCGCTGCTGCGTCCCTCCCACCGCGGCCTGGCCGCCCGGCTGGCTCCGGACCCCGGCGACGCCCCGGCGCGCTCGCTCGCGGAGTCCCTCGACGACGTGGGTGCCCACGGGGACCTGCGCCGCGTCCTGGAGGCCTTCCTGGCCGGCGTGCTCCTGGAGGGGACCGGGGCCAGCGACGCCCGGGTGGCGCGCCTGCTGGTCCGGTCCTTCCTCGACGGCAGTCCGTCGCTGCCCGCACGTGGCATGCAGGCGCTGCCCGCGCAGCTGGCCGAGGGGCTCGACGTGCGCCTGGAGCGCACGGCCCTGCGCGTCGACCCGCACGTCGTGCGCACGGTCGACGGGGAGCTGCGCGCCCGCGCCGTCGTCGTGGCCACCGACGAGCCGGCCGCCGTGGGGCTGCTCGGGTCGACCGGCGCCCCGCAGCGTGGGGTCGTGACGCACTGGTGGTCGGCCCCCGCAGACCGGCTGCCCGCGCGCCGCGGGCGGCTGCACGTCGACGCCCGCAGCCGCCCCACCGGCCCCGTGGCCAACACCGCGGTCGTGTCACAGGCGGCGCCGTCGTACTCACCCCCGGGCCGCGCCCTGGTCCAGGCCTCCGTGGTGCTCGCACCCGACCACGCGCTGCCGCCCGAGGCCGAGGTGCGCCGCCACGCCGCGGCCCTGCTGGGGTCCGACGACCGCTCGTGGGAGGAGGTCGCGCGGCACGAGGTCCGCGACGCCCTGCCGGCCGCGACTCCCCCGCACCACCTGCGCCGCCCCACGAGGCTCGAGCGCGGGCTGCACGTGTGCGGGGACCACCGCGACTCCCCATCGATCCAGGGTGCGCTGGTCAGTGGCGAGCGCGCCGCGCTCGGGGTGCTCGCCGATCTCGGGGTGCCGGCACGATGAGCACAGGCCGATGAGCACCGAGACCGCCCTGGTCCTGCTGACCGCCAGCGCCTGGGCCCACGCCGCCTTCCAGCTGACCGTCTCCGCGCTGGTCTACCCCGTGCTGGCCGCGACCCCGCACGCCGCCTGGCGCCGCGCGCACGGCCGACACAGCCGCGTGATCAGCGTCCTCGTCGTCCCCCTGTACGCCGCTGTGCTGGTCTCGACAGGTGCGGCCGTGCTCGTGGCCGGCTCGGTCGCGGTGTGGGTGGCCGCGGCGGGCGCCGGCCTCGCGCTGGGCACGACCGCGGCCGTGGCGGCGCCGCTGCACGGACGGCTCGGGGTGACGGGGCTGGGCGACCGGCGTCGCCGGGTGCTGCTGGCGCGGCTGCTGCGCGCGGACCGGTGGCGCACCGCCGGCGCGCTGCTCAGCGCGGGCGCCGCGACCCTCGCGCTGGTGTGAGCGCCGGGCGAGCCTGACGGCTCAGTCCTCGAGCGCCTCGAAGGCGTCGGGCCGCTCGAGCAGGTCGAAGCGGCTGGCCGGCCAGACCCGGGCGAAGACCTTGCCCACGACCAGCTCGACGGGCACGAAGGCGTCGGAGTCGTCGCAGGCCTCGCCCTTGCGACCGCCGCAGCGCAGCCGGTACGAGGAGTCCGCGGAGTCGTCGCGGTGGTCGCCCATCACGAAGACCATCCCGTCGGGCACCGGCCCCGCGTCCCACTCGCACGTGGAGAGCATCGGGCCGTCGCAGTCGTCGTCGTTGAGCGTGAAGCCCGAGGAGTCCAGGGGCTCGCCGTTGACCAGCAGCCGCCCCTGCTCGTCGCAGCACTCGATGGTGTCGCCGGCCACGCCGATGACGCGCTTCACCAGGTGCCCGCCGGTGGGGTAGAGCCCGATGCGGCTCATCGCGTCGGTGAGCAGGTTGGTGGGGCCGGAGGCCTCGGCGGCGCTGAGCCAGGCACCGGGGTCCTCGAAGACCACGATGTCGCCGCGCTCGGGGCTGCCGGAGCCCCAGTAGGACACCTTCTGCACCAGGATCCGGTCGTTGATCTCCAGCCCCGGCTCCATCGAGCCGGAGGGGATGTAGAACGCCTGCACCAGGAAGGTCTTGACGATCAGGGCCAGCACGATGGCCAGGCCGAGCAGCAGGAGCGACTCCTGCCAGACCGGGATCCGGCGACGTGCGGGCGGCGTCGGCGCCGCCGCCTGGTCCTCTTCGGACCCGTCCCCTCCTCGGTGCCGCTGGTCCGGCCGGGGGGAACCATACCCGGCACCCCCGCCTCGGCCCGTCTCCTCGACACCGCCCCCGGCACCGCCCCCGGTTAGGCTCGCGCCCATGCAGAAGCCTGAGATCGACTTCCCCGACTTCGACCCGCCCGCCGACCTCGTCATCACCGACCTCACCGTCGGCGACGGCGAGGAGGCCGCCGCCGGACAGACCGTGTCCGTGCACTACGTCGGCGTGGCCCACTCCACCGGCGAGGAGTTCGACGCCTCCTACAACCGCGGCGAGCCGCTGCGCTTCCGCCTCGGCATCGGCCAGGTCATCCAGGGCTGGGACACCGGCGTGCAGGGCATGAAGGTCGGCGGCCGCCGTCAGCTCGTGATCCCGCCGCACCTGGGCTACGGCGACCGCGGCGCCGGTGGCGTCATCAAGCCCGGCGAGACGCTGATCTTCGTCGTCGACCTGCTCGCCGTCTCCTGAGCGAGGCCAACGCGTGACCCACTTCGGCGACCACCAGGTCTCCATCTACGCCGCCGGGATGCTCGCCGGGCAGACCCCGGCGTGGACCACCGACCTGGCCTCCCTGGAGCGCCACGCCGCCGAGGTGCTGCCCCCGGAGGCGCTGGGCTACATCGTGCCCAGCGCCGGGGGCGGCTCGACGGCTCGCGCCAACGTCGCGGCCTTCGAGCAGTGGCGCATCGTGCCGCGGATGCTGCGCGACCACGCCATCCGCGACCTGTCCACCGAGGTCCTCGGTACGCCGATGGCCGCACCGGTCCTGCTCGGACCGGTCGGTGTGCAGACCCTGGCCCACCCCGAGGGCGAGCTGGCCTCGGCCCGCGCCGCCGCGGCCCTGGGGCTGACCTACGTCCACTCCACCCAGGCCGGTCACTCGATCGAGCAGGCGGCCGAGGCGAACGGTGACGGTCAGCGCTGGTTCCAGCTCTACTGGCCGACCCACGACGAGCTGTGCGAGTCCTTCCTGTCCCGGGCACAGGCCTCGGGCTACTCCACCTTGGTGCTCACCCTCGACACCACGCTGCTGGGCTGGCGCCCGAGGGACCTCGACCGCGGCTACCTGCCGTTCCTGGCCAACCAGGGCATCGCCAACTACACCTCCGACCCGGTGTTCTCCGCGATGCTCGACAAGCCCGCCGAGGAGGACCCGGCCACCGCCGGCCTCGCCTTCGCGGGCGTGTTCCCCAACCCCGGGCTGTCGTGGGAGCAACTGCCCTGGCTGCGCGAGCGGTGGGACGGCCCGATCGTCCTCAAGGGCGTCCAGCACGTCGACGACGCCCGCCGGGCCGTCGATGCGGGGGTCCAGGGCATCGTCGTCTCCAACCACGGCGGCCGCCAGGTCGACGGCGCGGTCGCCTCCCTCGACGTGCTCCCCGGCATCGCCGAGGCCGTGGGCGAGCAGCTCACCGTGCTCTTCGACTCCGGGGTCCGCTCGGGACCCGACGTGCTGAAGGCGCTGGCGCTCGGCGCCGACGCGGCCCTGCTGGGTCGGCCCTACCTCTACGGGCTGGCCCTCGGCGGCCAGGAAGGCGTGGAGCACGTGCTGCGCTGCCTGCTCGCCGAGCTCGACCTGACCATGGGCAACGCCGGCTGCTCCACCCTGGCCGACCTGGTCCCCGACCTGCTGACGAGGAGCCCTCGATGAGCGCGGCCCCCGACCCCTTCGACGTCGCGATCCGCGACGACTCGATCCGGCTGGGCCAGTTCCTCAAGCTCGCCAACCTCATCGAGTCCGGCTCGGAGGCCAAGGAGGTCATCGCCGCCGGGCAGGTCCTGGTCAACGGCGAGGTCGACCAGCGCCGCGGGCGCCAGCTGGTCAAGGGCGACGTCGTGGAGCTGGGCGGTCAGGCCGCCCGGGTCAGCGACGAGTCGGCGTACGACGACCTCCCGTGGTGACGGAGTCCCAGTAGCCGCCGAACCGGCGCATCAATACGCCGGCTCGATCCGACCTACAGCAGCACCACCACGGTGTGGATCAGGACGCCGACGAGCCCACCGACGATGGTGCCGTTGATCCGGATGAACTGCAGGTCGCGGCCGACGTGCAGCTCGATGCGCTCGGCGGCCTCCTTGCCGTCCCACCGCTCGATGGTGTGGGTGATGACCTGGGTCAGCTCGCTGCCGTAGCGCTCGACCGCGAAGACCACGGCGTCCGCGGCCAGCCCGTCGAGCCGCTCGCGCAGCGCGGGCTCGTCCACGAGCCGGCGGGCGAACCGCTCCAGCTCGGTGCGCATCCGCAGCCGCACCGCGCCCTCGGGGTCGTCGAGGGAGTCGGTCAGCGCGTGCCGCAGCGCCTCCCACAGCGAGATCGCCGTCGCGATGACCTGGGGGCGGTCCAGCAGCCGCTCCTTGAGCGCCTCGGTGCGGGCCATGGTGCCCTCGTCGTGCTGGAGGTCCTCCGCGAGCTGGCGCAGCATCGAGTCCAGCGCAAGACGGGCGCGGTGCCGCGGCTGGTCGCGGATGTCGGCGACCCAGCGCACCAGCTCGAGGTGGATGCGGGAGGTGACCCGGTCGTTGATCGACGGCGGCGCCCACCAGGGCGCGCGCTCGCCGATCACCTCGGTCACCGTGTCGGGGTTGTCGACCAGCCAGCCGTGCAGCTCCTCCAGCGCCAGGTCGACGAGCCCGTGGTGGAGGTCGTCGCGCATCGACTCCGCGAGCAGGTTGCCCAGCAGAGGGGAGATCGGCTCGTCGCGGAAGCGCGGCACCAGCGCGTCCTCGACCAGGCTGCGCACGTGCTCGTCGCGCACCTTCGACAGGGCCACGCCGATGACCTCGGCGGCCTCCTCGGCGACCCGACGCGAGCTGTCCGGCTCGACCAGCCAGCCCCCCACCCGCGAGGACACCCGCGCGCCGAGCACCCGCTCCCGCACCACCTCCTCGGAGAGGAAGTTCTCCCCGACGAACTCCTCCAGCCCCCGCCCCAGCTCGTCCTTGCGACGCGGGATCAGCGCCGTGTGCGGGATCGGCAGGCCCAGAGGGTGGCGGAACAGCGCGGTCACGGCGAACCAGTCCGCGATGGCGCCGACCATGGAGGCCTCGGCGCCGGCGTTGACGAAGCCCCAGAACCCGTCGCGGTCGTGGGTGAGCACGAAGACCAGGGCGGCGAGCAGCAGCAGCCCCAGGGCGACGGCACGCATCCGGCGCAGGGCGTGGGCACGGCGTACGTCGGCAGCGTGGTCGGCAGCGGCGTCGCCGGTCGGGAAGGGCGCGGTGGTGGTCATCGCTGCAGAGTCTGGCGCACGCACCTGACAGACTGCCGCCCATGCCCGACCCCACCCCCGAGCCGACCCCCGAGCCGACCCGGCAGCGCACCGTCATCACCTTCGGCACCTTCGACGTCTTCCACGTCGGGCACCTCAAGGTGATCCAGCGGGCCTCCGAGCTCGGCGACCGGCTGGTCGTGGGCGTGTCCGCGGACGCGCTGAACCTGCGCAAGAAGGGCCGCGAGCCGGTCTTCAGCGAGGGCGAGCGGATGGCGATCGTGTCCGCCCTCAAGCCGGTGGACGCGGTGTTCCTGGAGGAGAGCCTGGAGCAGAAGCGCGACTACATCCTCGAGCACGGGGCCGACGTGCTGGTCATGGGTGATGACTGGGCAGGTCGTTTCGACGAGTTCCGCGACGTGTGCGAGGTCGTCTACCTCCCGCGCACCCCTGCCATCTCCACCACCGCCCTGATCGAGAAGATCTCCGGCACGAGCTGAGGTCGCCACGAGCGGGACGGCCATGACTGACGTACCGTCGGGGGTGTCCGCTCCCCCGTCCCCCCCCTCTACCACCCCTGCCGGGTGGCACCCCTCGGAAGGTCCCCCCATGCGTCTGCTGGCCGCCCTCGCCTGCTCCTCGGCACTGCTGGTCGCCACCCTGGCGCCCTCGGTGACGCCGCGTGCGAGCGCGGAGGAGCAGCCCACCGCCGCCCAGCAGGTGCTGGCCGAGGCTCGCGCGATGCTCACCGGCGGGTCCGGCGACGGCCCCGCGGCTCGTCGCTCGCCCGGCGCACCCGGGGCCCACACCTCGCGCGAGGCCACGCTGGTGCTGCGTGACCTGCGCGCGGCGCTGCCGAGGTTGGAGGCCACCGACCGCGCGGCCGCCGAGTCGCTGCTGGCCCGTCCGACCGACGGTCTTGCCGACCCCGAGGGCACCGGCTACACGACGAAGTCCCAGCGCCGCTGCCGCGGCCACTTCTGCGTCCACTACGTCACCAGCACCTCCGATCGGGCGACCAGCGCCTGGGTCGACAAGACGCTGAAGGTGCTGAAGAAGGTCTGGAAGCGGGAGGTCGGCGACCTCGGCTACCGCGCGCCCCTGAGCGACGGCGGCCTGCCGAGCTCGCGCAACGGCGGCAACGGCAAGTTCGACGTCTACCTCGCCGACGTGGGTGCCGACCTCCTCTACGGCTACTGCTCGGCCGACTTCGTGCTGCGCAAGGACCGCACCCGCGCGGGCGGCTACTGCGTGCTGGACAACGACTTCAGCAAGGACCAGTACGGCGGCAAGCCGGGCAAGACCCTGGCGGTCACCGCCGCCCACGAGTTCTTCCACGCCATCCAGTTCGGCTACGACTACTACGAGGACCGCTGGTTCATGGAGTCGACGGCCACCTGGATGGAGGAGCGCTTCGCCGACGGGGTCAACGACAACCGGCAGTACCTCGCCTTCGGGCAGGTCGGCGAGCCCGCCACCTCCCTGGACCTCTTCGAGCGGGGCGGTTTCGCCCACTACGGCAACTGGCCCTTCTGGGAGCACCTCTCCGAGCGCTACGGCCACGGGATCGTGCGCCGGACCTGGAACACCGCTCGCGGGTCCACCTACTCCACGCGGGCCGTCGAGAAGGTGCTGAAGAGCAGGGGCGGCTTCGCCAAGCGGTTCGCCGCGTACTCCGCCGCCAACCTCACCCCCGGGCGCGGCTACCCCGAGGGCGACCACTGGCCCGCCCCCGAGCCGGAGGCGACCTGGACGTTCGGCCGCCGCACGGCCCCCCGCAGCGACGAGGTCGACGTCGACCACATGGCCTCGGCGTCCTACGTCCTGGTGCCGGACGCCACGTTGACCTCCGAGGGTCTCGCCGGAGCGCCGTACCGCCTGCGGCTCACCGTCGACGGGCCCCGCGCGAAGACCGACCCGACGGCGTGGCTGGTCGTCCGCACGGTCGACGGCAAGTGGCGCAGCGAGCAGGTCGACCTCGACCGCAACGGCTCGACCACCGTCACCACCCCGTTCACCGTCGAGAAGGTCGAGGCGGTCTCGCTGACCCTGGTCAACGCCTCCACCAGGTTCCGCTGCGACAAGGACACCCCGGACTGGTCGTGCTTCGGCATCCCGCGCGACCAGGACCAGCCCTTCGCCGTGACCGCCGAGGTCTACCAGCGCTGACCCCGCGTCCCCCGACCGCTCAGGTCCCGGGCCACTCACCCGATCGGATGGACTGGGCGGGCGGCATCCCGGGAACCGTGTCCTCGCCCCCGCACACCACGCCCGAGGAGAGCCCGATGACCCCCACCGGTCAGTCCGTCCCGACCACTCTGGCCCGTCGCCGTACCCCCGCCATCGTCGACGGCGCCTCCGTCGCCGCCGCCGGCCTCGTCCAGGCCGCGCTCATCCTGGCCGCCCCCGCGGTCGGTCACGGCCTGGTGGCCGTCCGCTCGCTGCGCGGCTCCGGCCTGGACTGATTTCGCCCCGGCCGCTCCACCGGCAGCTCCCTGAGCAGCTCCACCAACGGCGCCAGCACCGCTGGTGGACGCGCCGCGATGCGCACCCACTCGGGACCCAACCCGGGGAAGGTGTCGCACCGCCGCACCGCCACCCCGCCCGAGCGCAGGGCCCCGTGCACCTCGGCGCCGGGACGCGCCAGCACGAACGGCGCCGCTGAGGGCAGGTGCGGGACCCCGCACCGTTCCAGGGCGTCCTGGAGACCCGCTCGCCACGACTGCACCTCGACCGCCCGTCGACGTCGCTCCGCCACCCCCCGCTCGCTGCTGGTCGTCGCCACGGTGGCCGCGGCTGCGGTCGAGAACGACCACGGCGGACGCATCCGGCGCAGTGCGGCGACGGACGTCGGGTCGCCCACGAGGTAGCCGGCACGTACGCCGGGCACCGCCCACGTCTTGGTGAGGCTGCGCACGACCACGAGCCCCTCGCGGCGCTCCCCGGCCCAGGACTCCTCCTCCCCGGGCACCGCGTCCATGAAGGCCTCGTCGACCAGGACCACCCGGCCCGGCCGGAGCAGGGAGACGACCTCCTCGCGCGGGTGGAGGGTGCCGGTCGGGTTCGTCGGGTTGCCCACGACGACCAGGTCGGCGTGCTCGGGGACCGCAGCCTCGGTGATCGTCCGCCCCAGCGGCAGGAGCACGGTCTGGACGCGGTGACCGGCCTGCAGCAACGCGGCGTGCGGCTCGGTGAACTGGGGGTGGACCACGACGGGCCGGCGCCAGGGACGCATGCGCGCCACCAGCGTGAAGGCCTCGGTGGCCCCGGCTGTCACCAGCACCTCCTCCGCCGCGCGGCCGTGCAGCCGGGCCAGGGTCCGTTCGGAGGGATCCGGGTCGGGATAGGCGCACACGTCGTCGACGGCCGCGCGCAGGGCCTCCCGCAGGAAGTCCGGTGGGCCGTGCGGGTGCACGTTGACGGCGAGGTCGAGGAGCCCGCTGCCACGGACCTCGGCGTCCCCGTGGTGCAGCAGACCAGGGTCGACCGCTCCCTCGAGCGCCCCCTCAGCCACCGTGCACCGCCGCGGCGAACCGCTCCGCCATCCACGGGTGCCCGGCCCAGTGGGTGTGCAGGTAGGAGGCGTGCAGCGTGGGGCCGGCGAACCCCGTCGGCTGCCCGTCGACGACCCAGGCGGGTCCCAGACCCGCCCCGGCCCCGGCGCCCGGTGCCACCGTCGTGCGGTGGAACTCGTGGCCGGTCACCCGGTCGCCGGCCCGGGTGAGCAGCGACTCACCGGCCGCGACCGCCTCCGGGTAGCGCAACGTCAGCCGGTCGGTCATGGTCGCGTCCGCCGGCACGACCGCGGCCAGCGGCTCCCCGTCCAGGGAGCGGCACAGGTAGAGCAGTCCCGCGCACTCGGCCACCGTGGGCACCCCGTCGGACACCGCGGCGCGCAGCTCGGCCACCAGGGCGCGGTTGGCCGCCAGGTCGGCCGCGTGCACCTCGGGGAACCCGCCTCCGAGGTAGATCCCGGCCGTGCCCGGGGGCAGCGCCGGGTCGAGCAACGGGTCGAACGCCACCGGTTCGCACCCGGCGGCCCGCAGCAGCTCCTCGGTCTCGGCGTAGCGGAAGGTGAAGGCCCGGCCACCGGCGACCGCGACGACCGGCCGATGCCGCTCCGGCTCACCGACCGGCGGCGTGAGCGGGGGCACCCAGGGCTCTGCCTCCAGGTCGGGGGCGGCAGCGGCCAGCTGGAGGACGGCGTCGAGGTCGACGTGTCTCTCCACGAGGTCCACGAGCGGGTCGAGCGCACCGGCCGACAGTCCTCGCTCGGCCGCCGGGACGAGCCCCAGGTGCCGCGACGGCGTCGCCACGGCCGAGTCGCGCGGGATCCGGCCCACGACCGGCAGCCGCACCGAGGACTCGACCTCGGCGGCATGGCGCACCGAGCCGACCCGGTTCAGGACCACGCCCACCACGGTGGTCCCGGGGTCGTAGGTCGCCATCCCGTGCACGACCGCACCGACCGACCGGGAGGCCCGGGCGCAGTCCACGACCAGCAGCACCGGGGAGCGGGTCGACGCCGCCACGTGGGCCGTCGAGGCGAACCCGTCGCCACCGATCCGGCCGTCGTACAGGCCCATGACCCCCTCCACGACCGCGACGTCCGCGCCCCGCGCCCCGTGCAGCAGCAGGGGCACGACCCGGTCCTCGCCGACCAGGTGCGGGTCCAGGTTGCGCCCCGGGCGTCCGGTGGCGAGCGCGTGGTAGCCGGGGTCGATGTAGTCGGGACCGACCTTGTGCCCGGAGACGACGAGGCCACGGCGTCGTAGGGCCGCCATCAGCCCGGTCGCGACGGTCGTCTTGCCCTGCCCCGTCGAGGGAGCAGCCACCACGAGCCGGGGCAGGTGGTGCGGGGCAGCCGTGGCCCCGTTCACCACTCGATCCCCCGCTGCCCCTTCTGGCCGCGGTCCATCTGGTGCTTGACCTTCGTCATCTCGGTGACCAGGTCGGCGGCCTCCACGAGGTCGGGGTGGGCCCGCCTGCCGGTGACCACGACGTACTGACGCCCCGGACGGTCGCGCAGCGTCTCGACCACCTCGTCCACGTCGACCCATCCCCACTCCATGGGGTAGGTGAACTCGTCGAGGACGTAGAGGTCGTGCCGCTCCTCGGCGAGTGCGCGCCTGACCTCCGCCCAGCCCTCGGCGGCGTCCGCCGCGTGGTCGGTCTCGTCACCGGACTTGCGTCGCCACGACCAGCCGGCCCCCATCTTGTGCCAGCTCACCGGCCCGCCCTCACCGGTCTCCTCGTGCAGCGCGCCCAGGCGCTCGAGCACCGTCTGCTCCCCGATCCGCCAGGTCGCCGACTTCACGAACTGGAAGACGCCCACGTCCCAGCCCTGGTTCCAGGCACGCAGCGCCAGGCCGAAGGCGGCGGTGGACTTCCCCTTCCCGTCGCCGGTGTGCACCATCAGCAGCGGCAGGTGCCGGCGCTGTGCGGTGGTGAGGCCGTCGTCGGGGACGGTCAGCGGCTTGCCCTGGGGCATCAGTGGTGCTCCTGTCGGTGGTGGTCGGGGCTCACGCGGCGTGCCCGCGGACGAGTCCGTGCAGGGCGGCGGCGTCGACCGCGCCCAGGGCGAGGTGCTCCGCCGCCAGACGTGTCGCGAGCGTGCCGGCCAGACCCATCCGCATGGGCCCCGACTCGCAGTCGACGACCACGCAGTCCACCCCGGTGACCGCGAGCCGATCGGCCGCGTCGAGGGAACGGCGTACGGCGTCGGGGCCGGCGGTCGCGCGACCGTCCGTGACCACCACGAGCAGCGGGCGTCGGGCCCCGGCCCGACGGCGCTCCCGGTCGAGCACCCGGCCGGCCTCGAGCAGGCCCTCGGCCAGCGGTGTCCGGCCACCGGCGGGCAGCTCCTCGAGCCGACGCGCAGCGACGTCGACCGACGACGTCGGCGGGAGGTCGAGCGAGGCGGACGCACCGCGGAAGGTCACGAGGCCCACCTTGTCGCGACGCTGGTACGCGTCGAGCAGCAGCGACAGCACGGCGGTCTTGACCTGCTCCATGCGACGGCGTGCGGCCATCGACCCGGAGGCGTCGACGCACAGCCGTCCGTCGCGGCGACCGCGCCGACCCTGCGGCCGGTCGTCGACTCGGCGCGACTGCGACGGCCCGCGGAGACCCGGCTCACGCGACGGTTGGTGCCGCGCGCCTGGAGCAGGCGGGCGCGGAAGCTGTCCCCGGAGGAGACGGTCGTCCCGGCGGGCGCGCCCGCGGGTCGAGGCTGCTCCTCGGGCTCGGACTGTTCCTCGGGCCGGGACACCTCGGGCCGGGGCGGGCCATCCGGTGGGTGGTGCTGCCCTGCAGGATCCTCCCCGCCACCGTCCGGGCCACCGTCCGGGCCACCGTCCGGGCCACCGTCCGGGCCACCGTCGGGATCCGGGTCCGGGTCCGGTTGCTGGTCAGGACCGAGCGCCTCGCCGAGGGCCTGCTCGAGCCGTTCGTCGTCGGCCTCGGGGCTGTCGAAGGGGTTGCGACGGCGACGGTGCGGCAGGGCGAGTCGGGCGGCCGCCCGGACGTCCTCGCGGGTGACCTCGGTGCGCCCCCACCACGCCGCGTGGGCGACCGCGGTCCGTGCGGTGACGATGTCGGCGCGCAGCCCGTCGACCTCGAAGGCCGCGCAGACCTCGGCGACGGCCAGCAGCACCTCGTCGCTCAGGTGCACCCCGGCGCGTGCGGCCCGGGCCGCCGCCACGCGGTCGGCGAGGCGCTGCTCGGCCTCGGCCCAGCCGGCGACGAACCCGGCCGGGTCGGCCTCGTAGGCCAACCGTCGGCGCACGACCTCGACCCGCAGGGCCGGGTCACGGGGCGCTGCGACGTCGACGGCCAGACCGAAGCGGTCCAGCAGCTGCGGGCGCAACTCCCCCTCCTCGGGGTTCATCGTGCCGACCAGGACGAACCTCGCCGGGTGGGTCACGGAGACACCGTCGCGCTCGACGGTGGCGCGGCCGGTGGCGGCGGCATCGAGGAGCAGGTCGACGAGGTGGTCGTGGAGCAGGTTGACCTCGTCGACGTACAGCAGGCCCCGGTGGGCCTTCGCGAGCAGGCCGGGCTCGTACTCCGCGCGGCCGCTGGCCAGGACGCGCTCGAGGTGGATGGACCCGGTGACGCGGTCCTCGCCCGCACCGACGGGCAGCTCGACCAGGCGCACCGGGCGACTCACGACCGCGGCGGTGGCGACGAGGTCGGCGTCCGGCGAGACGTCGGCGGGATCGCGCGGGTCACTGGAGAACCGGTCCCCCTCGCGGACCTCCACGGGGGGCAGCACCGCGGCCAGACCACGCACGGCGGTCGTCTTGGCGGTGCCCTTCTCGCCGCGCACGAGGACGCCGCCCACCTCGGGGGCGACGGCGGCCAGCAGCAGCGCGAGGACGAGGTCGTCGGACCCGACCACGGCCGAGAGTGGGTAGGACAGGGTGGGGTGCTGTGGCACGTGAGGCTCCCGCTCGTACGCCAACGGACAGAACGCCCCGAGGCCGGTCTTCGGACTTCCGGCGCCGCACCTGGGTGGTGCGACCGGTCACCGCAGCGGGCCTGTGCCGGACTCCCACCGGCTTCCCAGATTCTCCCCTCGCGGGGCACCTCGGAGCTGCGGGCTCACGATAGCCTTGCCGCCCGTGACCCCAGCGCCGACCTCCCAGCCCGCGGACGGGCGAGTCGTCGTCGTCGGCCTCGGCGCCGACGGCTGGACCGGGCTGCCGGTCCCGGTGCAGCGGCGCCTGACCGACGCGTCGGTGGTGCTGGGCTCGGAGCGCCAGCTCGCGCTGCTGCCGCCGGTGGAGGGCCAGCGGCGCGAGGCGTGGGGGCGGCCGTTCGCCGAGAGCCTGCAGGGGCTGCTGGCGACCCATGCCGCGTCCGCTCCGGTCGTCCTCGCGTCGGGCGACCCGTTGGTCTCCGGGGTCGCCGGGACCCTGGTGCGGCTGCTCGGACCCGAGTCCGTGGAGGTGGTGCCCGCGGTCTCGTCGGTGGCCCTCGCGCGCGCCCGGATGGGCTGGCCCGAGGAGACGTGCGCCGTGGTCACCGTCGTGGGGCGCCGCGTCGAGCGGGTGCTGCGCGAGCTGGCGCCGGGACGCCGGGTCGTGGTGCTGTCCTCCGACGCCTCGACCCCCGCTGCCGTCGCCGGGCTGCTCGTCGGGTCCGGCCACGGGGCGACCCGGATGACGGCGCTCTCCGACCTCGGCGCTCCCGAGGAGGACCGCCTCGTCGGCACCGCCACGACGTGGGACCACGACGTCGCGGCGCTCCACGTCCTGTGCCTGGAGGTGGAGGGCGACACGCCGTCCGCCTCATGGGCGGTCGGCCTGCCCGACGAGGTCTTCGACCACGACGGCCAGCTGACCAAGCGCGACCTGCGCGCCAGTGCGCTCTCCCGGCTCGCCCCGCGACCTGGCGAGCTCCTCTGGGACGTCGGAGCGGGCGCAGGATCGGTGGGGATCGAGTGGATGCGGGCGCACGCCACCTGCCGCACCGTCGCGGTGGAACGCGACCCGGTGCGTGCCGCACGGGTGCGCACCAACGCCGCGCGCCTCGGCGTGCCCGACCTGGAGGTCGTCGAGGGCGGGGCCCCGGACGCGCTGGCCGGACTGCCCGCTCCCGACGCGGTCTTCGTCGGGGGTGGCGCCACCGCCCCCGGGCTGATCGACGTCTGCCTGCGTGCGCTGCGTCCCGGCGGGCGGCTGGTCGTCCACGGCGTCACGCTCGAGACCGAGGTGCTGCTGGCCGACGCCCGCGCCCGTCACGGTGGCGAGCTGACGCGGATCGCGGTCGAGCACGCGGCTCCGCTCGCCTCCTTCACCGGCTGGGACCCGGCCCGCACCGTGACCCAGTGGAGCCTTCAGGTCCGCGGACGCTCCGCGGAGTAGAGCCACGACTCACCGGCTGCGGAGTCTGTCGCCTCAGTCAGCGCGCGCCCCACCAGCACCACCGCCGCCTGCCGGAGCCCGGCCTCCTCCACCGGGTCGGCGATGGTGGCGACGGTGCCGCGCAGCACGAGCTCCTCGGGCTGGGAGGCCCGGTGCACCACCACGACCGGGCAGTCGGGTCCGTGGGTCGGCAGGAGTCGCTCCATCAGGTCACGGATGCGGGTGATCGCCAGGTGCAGCACCAGGGTCGCTCCGGTGGCGGCGAACGCCTCGAGGCTCTCGGTCCCGGGCATCGCGGTCGAGCGCACCTGGGTGCGGGTGAGCACCACCGACTGGGCCACCAGCGGCACGGTCAGCTCTCGGCGCACCAGCGCCGCGGCCGCCGCGTACGCCGGCACCCCGGGCACCACCTCCCAGGGCACGCCCGCGAGGTCGAGCCGGCGGCCCTGCTCGTGCACGGCGGAGTAGAGCGACGGATCACCGGAGACCAGTCGCACGACCTGCTCGCCGCGCCGGTGCCCCGCCACGAGCTCCCCGACGATGGCGTCGAGGTCGAGGCCGGCGGTGTCCACGAGTCGCGTGCCGGACCGGCAGTGCCCCAGCACCGCCTCGTCGAGGTAGGTGCCGGGGTAGAGCACCAGGTCCGCGCCCTGGAGCAGCTGCACGGCTCGGAGCGTCAGCAGGTCGGCGGCCCCGGGGCCGGCGCCGATCAGCCGGACCGGGTTCACGGTCGCACCCAGCGTGGTGTCCAGACCCGACCGGCCCGGTCCACGCGGGTGCTCGACGCGCCGACGATCAGCAGGCACTTCATGTCGACGGAGTCGGCGTCGAGCTCGGCCAGGGTCGTCACCACCACGGACTCCTCGGCCCTGCCGACATCGCGCCCGACCACCACGACGGTGTCGGGGGCCCGGTGCTCGAGCAGCGTCTTCTGGGCGCGGACGACCTGCTCGCTGCGACTGCGACTGGCCGGGTTGTAGATCGCGACGACCAGGTCGGCCTCGGCCAGCGCACGCAGCCGTCGCTCGACGACCGACCAGGGCTTGAGCCGGTCGCTGAGGCTGACCACCGCGAAGTCGCCACCGATCGGCGCACCCGCCCGGGCGGCGACGGCCTGCACCGCCGACAGCCCGGGGAGCACCCGCACCCGCACCCCGTCGTACGCCGGGTCCTCGGCCGCCTCGAGCACCGCCGTGGCCATGCCGAAGACGCCCGCGTCCCCGCCGCTCACGACCGCCACCCGCTCCCCCGACCTGGCCAGGTCCAGGGCGGCTCGAGCGCGGTCGATCTCGACGCCGTTGCCCGAGGCGTGCCGGGTGAGGCCCGCACGCTGCGGGACCCGGTGGACGTAGGGCGCGTAGCCGACCACGTGGTCCACCTCGCCCAGGGCACGCTCCACCTCCGGCGTCAGCCACCCGTCGGGTCCGGGCCCGAGCCCCAGCACCAGCAGCTCCGCCGGGGCGGGGCCGGCGGGTCCCGGGGCGGACGCCGGGTCGGACGCCGGGTCGGTCGCGCGCCCGCGGCGACCCGTGCCGTGGACCGAGTCACCGTTGACGACCACCAGCGAGAAGTAGGGGACCGTGTCCGCGTCGACCTCTGCCACCGGCAGGACCCGCTCCTCGCCCATCGAGGCGCGCTCGACGTACATCGCGTGCTCGAGGCGCCCGGCCGCCGCGAGCGCCCGCCGCACGGCCGGGAAGGTCCGGCCGAGCTTCATGATCACCGCACCGTCGGTGTCGGCGAGACGACGTGCGAGCTCGGGCTCGGGGAGCGTCCCGGGGAGCACCGTGAGCACGTCGGTCTGGCGCACCAGGGGCCAGGCGACCGAGGCCGTGGCCGCGGCGAAGGCCGGGACGCCCGGCACCACGACGGTCTCGAAGCGCTCGGCCAACGCATCGTGCATGTACATGAACGACCCGTAGAACAGCGGGTCCCCCTCGGCCAAGAGCACCACGTCGCGCCCGGCCTCGAGGTGGGCGGCCAGCCGGTCGGCCGACTCGGCGTAGAAGTCGGCGAGCGCCCCGGCGTACCCACCCGGGTGCGTGGTGGACCCGGTGGTGACCGGGTAGGTCAGGCACTCCTCGACGCAGCCCGCGGGGACCAGGTCCGCCGCGATCCGTCGCGCGTTCGACTGCTTGCCGACACCCGCGTGGTAGGCCACCACGTCGGCGGCGCCGATGAGCCGTGCGGCCTTGAGGGTGACCAGCTCGGGGTCACCGGGGCCGACGCCGACCCCCCAGAACCGGCCCGGCCGGTCCGGCCGCACCCCCGGGCCGCTCACTCCGCCTCCTGGGCCAGCGCGTTGACCGCCGAGGAGCACATCGCCGAGCCGCCGCGACGCCCGCGGACGGTCACGAACGGGACGTCGATGCCGTGGTCGCGGCGCAGGTCCGCGAGGGCCTGCTTGGACTCCGCCGCTCCGATGAACCCGACCGGGCAGCCGACGATCGCCGCGGGACGCGGGCCGCCGTCCACCAGCATCTCGAGCAGGTGGAACAGGGCGGTCGGGGCGTTGCCGATCGCCACCACGGCGCCCTCGAGCACCGGCTCCCACAGCGAGACCGCGGCCGCGGTGCGCGTGGTGCCCCACCGCGCCGCCAGCCCCGGGACCCGGGGGTCGGTCAGGTCGCAGCGCACCTCGTTGCCGCGCGGCAGCCGTGACGCGGTGACGCCCACGGCGACCATCCGTGCGTCGCACAGCACCGGCGCCCCGGCCTCCAGCGCCTCGCGGGCGGCCGGCACCACCTCGGGGTGGATCACCAGGTCCGGCACCAGGTCGACCTGGCCGGACCCGTGCACCATCCGCACCGCCAGTCGCTCGGCCGACGCGGGCACCGAGGAGAGGTCGGCCTCGCGACGGATCGTGGCGAAGGAGTCGACGTAGATCGCCGGCCCGTCGGTGACGTAGTCGTAGCGACGCGCCGGGGCGCTCGGCTGCCAGGTCATGCCGCACTCCCCTCGGGCAGCAGCGACTCGGGTAGCAGCACGCCGTGCCAGGGGGTCACGACCACCTCGCCGTCGGGCCACGACCCGACCGTGGTGCGGTCCAGCGCCCCACCGGGCGCGGCGACGTGGCGGCCGCCGGGCACCGGACCGTGGGGCAGCGGCGGGCACTCCCCGGGGACTCGCGCGTCGACGGGCTCGACCGGCACCAGCGGGCTGTCCAGCTCCCGCACGTGCCATGCCGCCGACGGGCCGTGACCGCGCCGGTCCAGGAACCGGGCGGCCAGCCCGACCAGCGTCTCGGCGACCTCGTCCAGGGCCACGACCGGCCCCCATCCAGAGCCGACCCGGAGCTGCGCGGCCCCGTCGTCCACCGCGACGAGGCCCAGGTCGCAGTCGCGTTCCACCAGGTCGCCACGCCCGTCGTCGAGCACGAACAGGAACCGGCCCGGCAGGTCGGCCAGCCGGCGGTCCGCGCACAGAGCCGCGTCGAGGGCGTCGGCGACGGGTCGCAGGTCGGCCCGGCCACCCGCGTGACCGGTCTGCGGGGAGACCATCACGTTGCGGACCAGCTCGTGGCTGCGGCTGGGCACCAGGCCGGTCGCGAGCACGGCGTCGACGACCTCGGCAGCCACCGCCCCCGGCGAGAGCGGATCGGCGGGGAGGGCTCGCAGCTGCAGGTTGGCCCGTCCCGTCAGGTGCAGCCGGCCGTCGCCCCAGCGCTCGGCCACGTGGAGCAGTGCGCGGAGGCGACGTACCGCCACGCGGCCGCCCACCAGGCGGAGCCTGACCAGCAGGCCGTCGTCGGCCGGCCAGGGGCGGCAGAGCGCGGGACAGCGATCGGGACGATGACGGGACGACACGGGCACCGGGCCAGCTCCTTCGAGGTCCGGGCTCGTGCGCGGAGCCCGACTGCGACCTCACGGCGGCTGCCGCAAGGGCCAGCAGGTCTTCGGACTCGGGTTCACTCGGCACCGGGCGCCTTCCCAGCGGCTCACCTCTCCCGAGGATCCCCGCCAGTGGCGTGCTGCCCGGCCCGTCACCCACACCGCTGCGCGTCAGTCCCGGATTCTCACCGGGTTCCCAGTGACTGGCCCGAGGACCGTACCAACACCCGGAGGCGGACGGTCGTTCCCGTCCGAGCAGCGATGCCCTAGTGTTCGGCGAGCGGGCGTGAGGAAGCCGGTGGGAATCCGGCGCAGTCGCGCTACTGTGACCGCCCTCCGCGAGTCGTCGTACGACGGTGAGTCGGTGGGTGGAAGTCAGACCCGACCGTCCGCTTCCATCCACATCGACCAGGGACGCAGTCATCCCTGAGGAGGACTCATGTCGCAGTCTGCCCTGCCCATCTCGCCCGCCGCCCCGCTGTCGGACGGGCTCGCCCCCGTCTCGCTGCGTGAGCTCGCCCCATGGACGCTCTTCCTCGGGACCCTCGGCCTGCTCCTGCTCTTCTTCGTCGGGGTCGACCAGGGCGCCGTGTCGGTGCCGTCGGGCTCGTTCGTCCACGAGCTGACGCACGACGGCCGCCACCTGCTCGGCTACCCGTGCCACTGAGGGCGACCGTGCACGCCCGCGCCCTCCTCGTCCGAGGACTGCTCGCCGGCCTGCTGGCCGGCCTCGTCACGTTCGCCGTCGCCCACCAGGTGGGCGAGCCCCCCGTGGAGCAGGCGATCGCCCTGGAGTCCACCGCGCCCGCCGACCACGAGCACGCCGAGGGCAGCGCCGCCCACTCCCACGCCGAGGAGGACGCGGTCGTCAGCCGCACCGTCCAGCGCACCGTCGGCCTGTGGCTGTCCACGGTGCTGGTCGGCATCGCCCTCGGCGGCCTGGTCGGTCTCGCAGCGGCGTACGCCGTCGGTCGCCTCGGCTCCCTCTCCCCGGCCCAGTCCACGGCGGTGGTGGGCCTGGTCGGCTTCGTCTCCTTCGCGCTCGTGCCGTTCTGGAAGTACCCCGCCAACCCGCCGGCGGTCGGCTCGGGCGAGACGATCGGTGAGCGGACCGCGGCGTACTTCGGCTTCGCGGGCCTCTCGGTGGTGCTCGCCGTCCTGGCCGTGGTGGTCGCGGTCCGGGCGTCGCGGCGCGTGGGCGGGTACGTCGCGTCGGTGGCCGCGGTGGTCGGGTACCTCACCCTCGTCGTCGGCGCGGGCCTGCTGCTGCCGGCGGGTGCCGACGTGGACGGGTTCCCGGCGGCCACGCTGTGGGAGTTCCGCACCGCCTCGCTCGTGGTGCAGGCGACGCTGTGGGCCGTGCTCGGGGTGGTGCTGACCGGGCTGGTGGGTCGCCTGGCCGCCGACGCACGGCGCGACCTGGCCCGCCGCACGCTGGCGGTCTCGCTGTGAGCGTGGTTCCGCCCGATCCCGGCGCACGCGCAGCGGCCGCCGGACGACTGGCCGCCCTGGCGGTCCCGGCCGGGGCGCTGGGCCGGCTGGGCGACCTCGCGGTCTGGCTCTGCGCGACCACGGGCCAGGTGCCGCCCCCGGACCTGCGCCGCACCGGCGAGGTGCGTCTGGTGGTCTTCGCCGGCGACCACGGGGTCGCGGCGCACGGCGTCTCGGCCTACCCGGCCTCGGTGACGCCGGCGATGGTCCGCGCGGTCGCCGCGGGCCGGGCCGGGGTCTCAGCCCTGGCCGCCGCACACGGCGTGAGCGTGCGGGTCCTCGACGTCGCCGTCGACGACGACCTCGCCGACCTGCCCGGCTCCGTGACCGCCCGCAGCGTCGGGCGCGGTTCGGGCGCCATCCACGTCGAGGACGCGCTGCCCGACGAGACCGTCCGGGCGGCCCTCGCGCTGGGTCGCGACGTCGCCCGGGAGGAGGTCGCGAGCGGTGGACGGTTGCTGCTCGGTGGCGACCTGGGCATCGGCAACACGACGCCCGCCGCGGCCCTGGTGGCCGCGACGCTGGGCCTGCCCGCCGAGGAGGTCGTGGGACGCGGCACCGGGGTCGACGACGCGGGGCTGGCGCGCAAGAGCGAGGTGGTGAGGACCGCGCTCGACCGGTCCCGCGGCCGCCACGACGACCCGGTGGAGTGCCTGGCCGCCCTGGGCTCGGCGGACCTCGCGGCGACCACCGGCTACCTCGCCGAGGCCGCGGTCCTCGGCGTGCCGGTGCTCCTGGACGGACTGATGTCGGTGGCCTGCGCACTGCTCGCCGACCGGCTGGCCCCGGGGGCTGCGCAGTGGTTCGCCGCCGGCCACCGCTCCACCGAGCCGGCCCAGTCACTGGCCCTGGAGAAGCTCGGCCTGGAGCCCCTGCTCGACCTGGGGCTGCGTCTCGGGGAGGGCAGCGGCGCGGTCGCGGCGGTGCCGCTCGTCCGGTCGGCCGCGGCCCTGCTGCGCGACACCGCCCTGCTCAGCGAGGTCCTGCCCTGAGCCGTCGCCCGGCGGGCTGGCCGGACGCGCTCCTGATGGCGGCCGGCACCCTGACCGTCCTGCGGCTGCCGCCACCGCGACGGGTCGACCCTCAGGTGGCGGGGCGGGCCATGCTGCTCGCTCCCCTGGCGGTGCTGCCGCTCGGCGCGGCCGTCACCGGCCTGCTGCTGGTGACGGCCGAGACCGGCGTACCGCCGCTGGCGCGGGGACTGATGGCCGTCGCGCTGCTCGCGCTGGGCACCCGCGCCCTGCACTGGGACGGTCTCTCCGACGTCGCCGACGGGCTCACCGCCTCCTACGACCCGCAGCGCTCGCTCACGGTGATGCGCACCGGGACGTCGGGCCCGGCGGGCACGCTGGCCGTGGTGCTGGTCGCGGGGCTGCAGGCCGCGGGGTTCGCGGCGCTGTCCGGCTCCCCGGCGGGCTGCGTGCTGGCGGGGGCGTGCGTGCTCGGCTCCCGGGTGTCGCTCGCGACCTGCTGCGCCCGTCCCGTCCCTCCGGCGCGCCCCGAGGGCCTGGGCGCGACGGTCGCCGGGACCGTGCCGGTGCTCGCCGCCGCGCTCGCGTGGCTGGCCCTCGCCGGAGCCCTCGCCGGGCTGCTGGCCGTGCTGCCGGTCCAGCGCGCGCCGTGGCACGCGCTGGTGCCGGTCGTCCTCGCGGTCGTCCTGTCCCTGCTCCTCGTGCGCCGCTGCACCAGCCGCCTCGGCGGTGTCACCGGGGACGTCCTCGGCGCCGGCGTCGAGGCCTCCCTCGCCGTCCTGCTGCTGGCCCTGACATGAGCCGAGACGTCACCCACGCACGGCCGAGGCGTCACTCGCGCACGGCCTCGGGTTCAGAGGACCAGGACCCGACCGGCGATCACGAGGTGCACCTCGTCGCAGGCGGCGCCGAGCTGCTGGTTGACCGCCCCGAGGAGGTCGCGGAAGACGCGGCCGGAGCGATGCGCGGGCACGACGCCGAGGCCCACCTCGTTGGTCACGAGCACGACGTCGCGATCGGTGGCGGCCAGCGCCGCGACCACGTCGTCGGTACGCCGGGCGACCAGCTCCTCGAGCTGATCGGCCGTCCGGTCCCAGGCCCGCTCCTCGTCCAGCACCGCGGTCAGCCAGGTGCCCAGGCAGTCGACCAGGACGGGTCCGTCACCGGCTCGGACGGCGCTCGCCAGGTCCCGCGTCTCGGCCGTGGCCCAGCTCTCCGGGCGCCGCGACCGGTGCGCGGCCACGCGGGCGGCCCAGTCGGGGTCCATGTCCTCGTCGGTGGTCGGGCCCGGTGCGACGTACGTCGCCGCTCCCCCGTCGGCCGCCTCGCGCACCAGCTCCTCGGCGTGCCGCGACTTGCCCGACCGCACGCCGCCGGTGACCAACACCTTCACGTCTCGCCTCCGGGACCTCGATGAGCGCGCGGGCGCTCGGGCTGCTGCTCGGCTACGCCGCCGACCGGGTCTGGGCCGACCCGGTGCGCCACCACCCTGTCGCATGGTTCGGCACCGTCGCGAGTCGGCTCGAGCAGCGGGTGTGGCGCGACGACCGCCTCGCAGGGACGGCGTACGCCGCTGTCCTGGTCGGTGGGGTGGTCCTGCCCGCCGCCGGGGTGGAGCGCCGGGCCGGCCCGGCGACCCGGGTCGTGACGACCGCCGCTGCCACCTGGCTGGTGCTGGGGGGCACGAGCCTGGACCGGGAGGCGGCTGCGGTGCAGGCGCGCCTGGAGGTCGGCGACCTGCCCGGCGCACGGGCGCAGGTCGGCCGCATCGTCGGTCGGTCGACCGCGGACCTCGACGCCGCCGGGGTGGCCCGCGCCGCCGTGGAGTCGGTCGCCGAGAACACCTCCGACGCCGTGGTGGGAGCCCTGGTCTGGGGTGCCGTCGCCGGTCTCCCGGGTCTGCTCGGCTTCCGGGCCGCCAACACCCTCGACGCCATGGTCGGGCACCGCACCGCACGGCACGACCGCTTCGGCTGGGCCGGCGCCCGGATCGACGACGTGCTGGGTCTGCCCGGTGCGCGCCTCACCGCAGCGTTGGCCGCAGCAGCGGGACCGGACCACGCCGGCGCGCTCCGCGCCTGGTGCCCACGTCGTCCACGACGCTGACCCCGGCCGGCGGATCCGGTCGGGACACGACGACGCACGGCACGCCCAGCTCGGCGGCCGCCGCCATCTTCGGCCAGGTGTGCATCCCGCCGGAGTCCTTGGTCACCAGCACGTCCGCGGCGTGCTCGCGCATCAGCGCGCGCTCGTCGGCCAGGTGGTAGGGGCCGCGGTCGAGCAGCAGCCGCCACGACGGGGGCAACGCGACCTCGGGGTCGTCGACGACGCGCGCCAGCACGGGCCGGTCCGCCAGCGGTCCGGTGAAGCTGCCGAGGTGCTGGCGCCCCACCGTGAGGAACGGTCGCTCCCCCAGCTCCGCTGCGCGCGCTGCCGCCTCGACGTGGTCCGCGACCCGGTGCCAGCCACCGCCGGGATCCTCCCACCCGGAACGCGCCAGTCGGAGCAGACGGTCGTGCGGCACGGCGAGGGCGGCGTGCGCGGAGATGGTCGCGGCGAAGGGGTGGGTCGCGTCGACGACGGCGTCGAACCCCGCGGCGTACGCCGCCAGCCCGGCCACCCCGCCGAAGCCCCCGATGCGCACCGACCCGACC